>NZ_JBHZAG010000017.1:0-40550 GCF_042754125.1 Amycolatopsis sp. NPDC059235 | reverse complement strand
GGGGGGGGGTGGGGCGGGGGGGGGGGGGGGCGGGCCCGCGGGGGGGGGCGCCCCCCGCGGGGGGGGGGGGCCCCCGCGGCCGCCCCCCCCCCCCCCTCGACTCGGGATGCGTGACCTGCTCGGTCCCGACGTCACCGGCTGAGTCGGCGGTGGCCAGGTGCGGCCCTCTCCGTCGGCGCTGTTCCCGAGCCGGATTGCCGACGGGCCTGGGTTGCTGACTGGCCTGCGTTGCCCGCTGGTGCGCGTTGCTGACTGGCCTGCGTTGCCTGCCGGCCCGGGATTGCTCACCGGCCTGCGATGCCCGCTGGTGCGCGTGTTGACGGGCCTGCGTTGCCTGTCGGTCCGCGTTGCTGACCGGCCCGCGTTGCCCTCCTGTGTGCGTTGCTGACTGGCCAGCGCTGCCTGACCGGCCCGCGTTGCCTGCCAGCTTGTGTTGCAGAGCGGCCCGCATTGGCGGTCGCCCGCGCTGGCGAGGCGGTTTGCCCAGTCGGCGGTACCGCTTCGGCGCTGAGGCACCGATGTCACGGTGCGATCCGGCTCGCCGTCGAGACGGCACGGCGGCGTCGAGCGCGTGGCCACGGTGTCGTCCCCACACGAGAGACGAAACCGCGCCCTGGCCGGAACCTTCCTGCCTCGGGTCGGCAGTGTCGAGACCGCGACCGAGCCACCGAGGCGGAGCAACAGCGTCGAAACGACAACCGCGAGCGCCGGACCGACCTAGCCGGACGTCGCCTCCGAACTGAGCCGAGTCACCCTCGTGCCGCGGATCTTTTCTGGCATCGGCTACTCACCCGCCGACGGGGTGTGGGTCACCAGCAGGGTCACGCCTGCTTCGCCGTCGCAGTCGACCATCACCGGGCCGACTCCGTTGCCTACCTTCGTGGTGACTTTCGCTGTTGCCTTGAAGGCTTCCGGGTTCGCGTCGACGATCTTGATGTCCTTCAGAATCTGGTGATCCGGGAATCCGCCGATCACCTTCTTCAGGCCCTTGCCTCCGCCGCAGTTGCCGGTGAGCGTGATGTCACCGCCGGGGGCGGCCGGGTTCGGGTCGATCTTCACGGTCGCCCTGGCTCCCTCCGGCGGCTGCTCGGCGGGCGGCTGGGCGGCAACCGCGGCGGGCGCAGCGGCTGCGGCGACGGGCGACGGGCGACGCCGGATGATCGCCGGTGGCCGCCGCGGCGACTCCGATCGTTCCTCCGGCGATGGCGGCCGCCGCGAGTGCCGTGCCTGCTGCCAGACGGGCGTGGCGCAGAACCGAAGACTTCACTGACATTCCGTTTCCCTCCCTCGGAGTGTCCATTGAGGACACTGTGCGGTTCACCCCGGTGCAAGGGGTTCGTCCGGATAGTCGAGGCGACCCCCGCCGCAGGTTCTCGCCGGAGCGAAAAGTGACCGGGGTCACATCCGCGAGCAAGGGCTACGATAGCGGGAAATCGAACGCTGGCGGGGAGTTTTCGTGACAGTGGCCGGAGAAGCGCGCGAACGGCTGAGCCCGCGGGTCGCCAAACAGGTGCGCGATCTGATCCTGACCGGCGCGGTCCGCGGCGGCGAGCGGCTGCGGACGGAGCATCTGGCCGAACGCCTCGGCGTCAGCGCCACCCCGGTCCGCGAGGCGTTGATGGCGCTCGCGGGCGAGGGCATGGTGGATTTCCGTCCAGGGCGCGGATTCCGGGTGATTCCGGTGACGCGCCGCGACGTCGTGGACGTCTACGCGATGCAGGCCTACGTCTCCGGCGAGCTGGCCGCACGCGCGGCGGAGGCCTTCGACCCGGCGGGGCTGGCGCGGCTGGACGACCTCCAGCGCGAGATCGAGAAAACCGTCCGCGACGGCGACCTCGACGCGACCGAGCGGGCCGATTTCGCCTTGCATCGCATGGTCAATCACGCGGCAGCCGCGCCGAAGTTCACCTGGATGCTCTCGTTGACGCTCAGGTACGTGCCGTTCTCGGCGTATGCGGACATTCCCGGCTGGCCGATTCTCGCGCGCGACGACCACGATCGGGTGCTCGCTGCCCTGAACGAGCGCAAGCCGGACGCGGCGCGGGACGCGATGGCGGCGCACATCCGCGAGGCGGGGGACCTGCTGGTCGATTTCCTTGCGGCGCAGGGCGTCCTCGCGGCGCACTAGACAGCCGCAGCGTTTTCTATAGAATCCGGCGAGATGGAGAGAACACCAGATCGAAGGAGACTCGGTGGCTGAGCGCGACGTGCTGTACATCGGCGGCGGATGGGTCCGTTCGGGCTCGGAAGCGACGATTCCGGTGGAAAACCCGGCCACTGAGCAGGTCCAGGCGCACATCCCGGAGGGCACGGCCGCCGACGTGGACCGAGCGGTCCGGGCGGCGCGCGAGGCGTTTCCGGCGTGGGCCGAAACCACCCGCGCGGAACGCGCCGAGCTGCTGCGCAAACTTCTCGACGGGCTGGCGAAGCGAGCCGACGAGATCGGCGAGACGATCGCGAAGGACGTCGGCACGCCGTTGCGGATCGCGACCCGGATCCAGGCCGCGCTGCCGCAGACCGATGTCAAGACGTACGTCGATCTGCTCGGCCAGGACGAGCCGGAGGAGAAGGTCGGCAACTCGCTGATCGTCCGCGAACCGGCGGGCGTAGTCGCGGCGATCACGCCGTGGAATTACCCGCTGCACCAGATCACCTGCAAGATCGCGCCGGCGCTGGCGGCGGGCTGCACGGTCGTCGTGAAGCCCAGCGAGGTCGCGCCGCTGAGCGCGTACCAGCTGTTCGACGCGATCCACGAGGCCGGTTTTCCGCCTGGTGCGGTCAATCTGGTCACCGGATACGGGCCGGTGGTGGGCGAGGCGCTGGCGACGCATCCGGAGGTCGACGTCGTGTCGTTCACCGGTTCGGTGCGCGCCGGCACCCGGGTGGCTGAGGTGGCGGCACGCACGGTCAAGCGCGTCACGTTGGAGCTGGGCGGCAAGTCCGCCAACGTGATCCTCGACGACGCCGACCTCGCGACGGCGGTCAAAGTCGGCGTCTCCAACGCGTTCCTCAACGGCGGCCAGACCTGCACAGCGTGGACGCGCATGCTCGTCCCGCGCGAGAAGCACGACGAAGCGGTCGCGCTCGCGAAGACCTTCGCGGAAGGCTTCACGACGGGCGATCCGTTGGACCCCAAGACAAAGCTGGGCCCGCTTGTCTCGGCAGCACAACGGGACCGGGTGCGCGACTACATCGAAAAGGGCATCGCCGAGGGTGCGACTCTGGTGACGGGTGGGACCGAAGCTCCTGCCGGCACAGGCTACTTCGTCGCACCGACAGTTTTCGCCGGCGTGGACCCGGATTCGACGATCGCGCAGGAGGAGATCTTCGGCCCGGTGCTGTCGATCATCACGTTCGACGACGTGGAAGACGCGCTGCGCATCGCGAACAACTCCCGCTACGGCCTGCACGGCGCGGTCTGGTCGGCCGACCAGGATCGGGCGCTGGCGTTCGCGCGCAAGGTCCGGACCGGGCAGATCGACGTGAACGGCGGGGCGTTCAACCCGCTCGCCCCGTTCGGCGGCTACAAGCAGTCCGGTCTCGGCCGCGAGATGGGCCGGGCCGCGCTCGACGAGTTCACCGAGCTCAAATCCATCCAGCTCTAGCACGACCCGAAGGAGAAGACACCGTGGTCAAAGCCGTGGTTGTGCGCGAGCAAGGCGGCCGTCCGGAGGTGTGCGACATCGTGCTGCCGCCGGTCGGGCCCGGTGACGTGCGGGTGCGGATCGCGGCCGCCGGGGTGTGCCATTCCGATCTGTCCATGGTGGACGGGACGCTGCGCCCGCAGTACCCGTTCGTGCCGGGGCACGAGGCGTCCGGCGTCGTGGCCGAGGTCGGCGGCGAGGTCGCGCACGTGCGGCCGGGGGACCGGGTGGTGCTCAACTGGGCCGCCGCCTGCCGGGAGTGCTGGTTCTGCCTGGCCGGGGAACCCTGGTTGTGCTCGGCGATCGAAGGCGTCACCACGTTGCCGCGCGGGGAACTGGACGGCGGACCGCTCAACGTCCTGCTCGGGGTGGGCGGATTCGCCGAGGAGATCGTGGTGCCCGGGCGATCCGTCGTGCCGCTGCCGGACGGGGTGCCGCTCGATCTGGCCGCGTTGATGGGCTGCGCGGTGCTGACCGGGGTCGGCGCGGTGCGCAACACCGCGAAAGTCCGAAAAGGACAGAGCGTGCTCGTGCTCGGCCTCGGCGGGATCGGGTTGTGCGTGGTGCTCGGGGCGAAACTGGCGGGGGCCGGGCAGATCATCGCGGCCGATCTGTCACCGGAGAAGGAAGCGCTCGCCCGCGCGGCCGGTGCGACGGATTTCCTGCTGAGCGACGACAAACTCGCCAAACAGGTCCGCGGGCTGACCGACGGTCGCGGCGCGGACTACGCCTTCGAATGCGTCGGCGCGGCGGCGACCATCCGCGCGGCGTGGAGTTCGGTGCGCCGCGGCGGGCACTGCACGGTGGTCGGCGTCGGGCGGAAGGACCAGCAGGTCGTGCTGAACCCGCTGGAGATCTTCCACTTCGCCCGCACGCTCACCAGCACCGTCTACGGCGCTTCCGATCCGGACCTCGACATCCCGGTTCTCGCCGACGAGGTCCGTTCGGGTGCGCTGGATCTGGAAACCCTGGTGACGCACCGGATTTCGCTCGACGAGGTCGGTGACGCGTTCGACCGGATGCGGCTAGGGCAGGGAGCCCGCTCGCTGATCCGGATCGGGGACTGAAGGACCGGCCGGGACCTCGCCAAGGCCCCGGCCGATCTTCGCTCAGTCCGCCACGTCCAACGCCGCCTGAATGATGCTGTCCGTGTCGATGCCGTGGTGCCGGTACACGCTCTCCAGATCCCCGGACTGCCCGAACCGCGTCACGCCCAGGTGCGAAGCCCGGACGCGGTGGACGTTCGCCAGGAACGCCAGCGTGTGCGGGTGCCCGTCCAAGACCGTCACCATCGGCGCGGAGCGTTCGGACGGCAGCGCCGACTCCAGGATCCACGTCTCGGCCGTATCCTGCCCCGCCCGCGCCTGCACGGCGCGGAACAGCAGGCCAGGGCTCGTCACGCACACCACGTCCGCGTGCTTGCCCAGCGCGTCGAGCCGGTCGGCGGCCTCCAGCGCCTCGGTGACCATCGCGCCCATCGTCACCAGCGTGACGTCCGGACGCGCCACCGCGGCGGTGCGGATCGGGTACGCGCCGGCCACGACCTGGCGGCGGCGACGTTCCCGCGCGGCCGGGTCGGCAGGCATCGCGGCCAGGCTTTGGTCCACCGGACGGGTCGAAAGGCGCAGGTAGGCGGAGGTTCCGTCGGGGCGGCCGAGGCGCGACAGGGAAGCCAGCAGAGTCCACTCGACGTCCAAGGCGAAAGCCGGTTCGTACGTCACGCAGCCAGGCTGTTCGAGCCCGACCGACGGCGTGGTCACCGACTGGTGCGCGCCGCCCTCGGGCGCGAGCGTGACGCCGGACGGCGTACCGACCAAAATGGACTGTCCGCCGCCGTAGATGCCGAACGACCACGGTTCCAGCGCGCGCTCCACGAAGGGGTCGTAAAGCACCCCGATCGGCAGCAGCGGACGGCCCCAGCGCGACCACGTGGTGCCGAGTTCGCCGAGCGCGCTCACCAGGTTCACCTCGGCGATGCCCAGCTCCAGATGCTGTCCGCTGGGCCGCTCGCGCCAGTGCAGGATCGTCTCCGGGTCGTCCGCGAACCAGTCGACGCGTTCCTGCGGCGACCACACGCCGACCTTGTTGACCCAGCCGCCGAGGTTGGTGCTGGACGAGACGTCCGGGCACAGCGTCACGACGAGCTCCGCCGCTTCGGGCGCTTCGCGGGTCAAGTCGAGCAGCGCGCGGCCGAGCGCGGCCTGCGTCGTGGTGCGACCGGACGGCGTGCGGCCGATGTCGGACGGCAGTGCCGGAACCGGTTGCAGCGAAACGGTTTCCCGCTCCAGACGAGTGGCCGTCGAAGCGCACAGCTGGGCGGCGGCAGAGCCTTCGGGAAACTTCTGCCACGGGTTGTCGAGCGAGATCCCGACCCGCGAGGCCAGCGAACCCAGCTGCTCGGCGGTCAGCAGCGACGAGTGGTTCTGCGGATGTCCTTCGCTGGCGAGACCGAATCCCTTGACCGTGTAGGCGAAAACAACCGTCGGCCGGTGGTCCTCGATCGCGTCGAACGTGTCCAGCAGCGCGGACAGGTCGTGACCGCCGAGGTTGCGGATGGCGGCGTGCAGCGTGTCGTCGTCGAGAGTGTCCAGCAGCGGAGCCAGTTCCGGCGTCGTCAGGCGTTCGCGCAGCTGCGCCGGGGTGCAGCGGATGAGCCGCTGGTACTCCGGGTTCGACATCTCGTCAATCCGCGTGCGCAGCGCCGCGCCGCCCGGCCGCTCGAACAGTTCCTGCAGCAGCCGGCCGTACTTCACGGTCAGCACCTGCCAGCCGGCCGCCTCGAACATGCCCTGCAGCCGGGTCGCGCCGATGTTCGGGACCACGCGGTCGAGCGACTGCCGGTTCAGGTCGACGATCCAGACGACCTCGCCCAGTTCCGCCACGTTCGGGTCGAGGATCGCTTCCCAGCACGCGCCCTCGTCCAGTTCCGCGTCGCCGACCAGCGAGTACTGCCGTCCGGTTCCCGCGCCGCCGCCGTGCGATTCGACGTAGCGCCGCGCCAGCGCACCCCAGATCGGGGCGGTCGCGCCGATGCCGACGGAACCGGTCGAGTAGTCGACGCGATCCGGGTCCTTCGAGCGCGACGGGTAGCTCTGCAGGCCGCCGAACTCGCGCAGCGTCGTCAGGTACTTCTCGTCGAGGTCGCCGAGCAGGTAGTTGATCGCGTGCAGCACGGGGGAGGCGTGCGGCTTGACCGAAACCCGGTCCTGCGCGCGCAGCCGGGCGAACCACAGCGCGGTCATGATCGACACCATCGAGGCGCTGGACGCCTGGTGCCCGCCGACCTTGAGCCCGGTCGGGTTCGGCCGGACGCGGTTCGCGTGGTCGATGATCGCGGTCGACAGCCACAGCACCCGGTCCTGCACCTCGCGCAGGACGGTCACCGTGTCGTTGTCCGGAAGGCGTTCGGGGGCGGCGCTGCTCACGACGAATCGGACCTCTCTTGGGCGGAAAGTTCAGGACAGTCCAGCAGAGCTGGGTAGGGTGCACAACAAGCGCGTTCGACATTGCGCAGAACGCCCAGGTCGGCACCTCGCGGTGCGGAGAGGATTGCGCAGCATGCCCAGCACCCAGCGGCTCGACGCCACCGACGCCCGGATCCTGCTCGCGCTCGGCCGCACCCCGCGGGCGACCGCCGTCGCGCTCGCCGACGAACTGGGCCTGTCCCGCAACACCGTGCAAAGCCGGCTCGCCCGGCTCGAACAGGGCGACGCGCTGCGCTCGGCCGAACACCGGATCGACCCGGCCGCGCTCGGCTACCCGCTCACCGCGTTCGTCACCGTGCAAGCGCGGCAACGATTGCTGGACGAGGTCGGCCGCGCGCTCGCCGCGGTGCCAGAAGTGCTGCAGGTGCGCGGATTGACCGGGGCGCAGGACCTTCTGGTGCACGTCGTCGCGACGGACGCGGACGATTTGTACCGGATCGCCGGGGAAATCCTGGAAATCCCTGGCGTCGAGCGCACCAATAACGCGCTCGTCATGCGCGAGATGGTGCCTTACCGGCTCACCCCGCTGCTCGAACGCGCCGCGCAACGCTGAAAATCACGGCTGGTCGTCGGCCGCTCGCTCGCGGCCGCGCTGCAGCATGGCCCGGTGCGCCCACACCAGCAGCGGCGCGGCCAGCAGGCCCCACAGGAACCAGCCGGTGTCCCCGGCCATGAGGCCGAAGACCAGCATCAACAGGACGGTGGCTTCGGCGAGCACGAGGATCTTCCGCCACCGCCTGGACTGCGCGGGCAGCACGCCTTGGCTCAGCGTCGCGGCGAACACGGGGTCGCTCGCGGCGAGTTCCTCTTCGATCTTCCGCAGGGCGCTGCGGTCGCGATGGGGCAGCATGATCCCCTCCTCGGGCAGGACGGGCCGGTGATCGCTCAAGTACCAGTGGAATACCCGGTCCATGTCGCCGTCAAGCCCGGGTTTCACCAGGAATAATCGCGCCGCGCCGGAGGCCGTTGCAAACTGAAACACGTTCTAATAACGTGCCGGGGGTGAGATACGGGATCGTGTTGTTCACCAGCGACCGGGGCATCTCCCCGGCGGCGGCCGCACAGGCCGCGGAAGAGGCCGGATTCGCGACGTTCTACGTGCCCGAGCACACCCACATCCCGATCCGGCGGGACGCCCCGCATCCCCGGACCGGCGACTCCTCGCTTCCGGACGACCGCTATCTGCGCACGCTCGACCCGTGGGTCGCGCTGGCCAGCGCGGTGCCGGTGACCTCGACGATCCGGCTGGCGACCGCGGTGGCGCTGCCGGTGGAGAGCGATCCGATCACGCTCGCCAAGACCGTCGCGACGCTGGACCACCTGTCCGGCGGCCGGGTCACGCTCGGCGTCGGGTTCGGCTGGAACACCGACGAACTCGCCGACCACGGCGTGCCGGGGAAGCGGCGGCGCACCGCGCTGCGCGAGTACCTCGAGGCGATGCGCGCGCTGTGGACCGAGGAGGAGGCGAGCTACTCGGGCGAGTTCGTGGAGTTCGGGCCGAGCTGGGCGTGGCCGAAGCCGGTGCAGCCCAAGGTGCCGGTGGTCGTCGGCGCGGGCGGGAACGAGCGCACGTTCCGCTGGATCGCGCGGCACACCGACGGCTGGCTGACTACGCCCGGCGAGGGCGACATCACCGAGAAAGTCGCGCAGTTGCGCGAAATCTGGCGGGAGGAGGGCCGCGACGGCGAGCCGGAGGTGATCGCGCTCGGCCCGCGCCCGGATCCGGAAGGGCTGGCCAAGCTCGAGGCGGCAGGCGTCACCGAGGTCGTGTTCGGGCTCCCGGACCGCTCGGCGGGCGAGGTCGAGGCGTGGCTGGACCGGCTCGCCGGGAAGCTCGGGCAGCTGACCGGAGCCTGACGGCGTCCACTTCGGACCGCACTACCTCCGTTGGTATGGACCTGCGCGCTGAGATGGCGAAAAGCGCCTGAACGGGTGAACTCGGCCGTCGCGCGTCATTCCTGGAGCGGCCTTCCCTCTTGTTTCGTGTGGCGGTGACCGGCCCGCACCCCCCCCGACCGGCCGGTCACCGCTTCGCCCGTCTGCGGCGGCGAGGCGAATGGCGCCGCGCGGCGCCGCCCGGGACACTGGCCCGGTGCGCATTCCCGTTCCCCGGACCGAAACGTGACCCCCGAACTGGCCGAACTGGCCGCTGCCCACGGTGTCGCGACCCGCTACGAAAACGCCGACCAGATCGAAGTACAGGTCGACCCTGACATCGTGATCGCCGTCTTGGCGCAGCTCGACGTCGATGCCGGTACTCCACAAGCAATTCAGCGAGAATTGGCCGCGGTGCGGGAAGCCCGTGCCTCGCAAGCGTTGCCGCCGACTGTCGTCGTGCGCGCCGGGCAAGAACGCGAACTCGGCCAAGCTGTCACGGTCGAACTCGAAGACGGCACTGCGCGTGACGTCGGCACCACACTTCCGGCTGACCTTCCGCTGGGCTGGCACGAGATCGTCACCGCGGAGCAACGGGTTTCGCTGGCCGTCGTCCCGGACCGGCTGCCCGCGGTGCCGCCCGCGTGGGGCTGGATGCTGCAGCTTTACGCGCTGCATTCCGAACAGTCGTGGGGAATGGGCGATTTCGGCGATCTCGCCGCAATGGCGTCCCGCTCGGCCGCCGAGCTGGGCGCGGGCGTGCTGCTCGTCAACCCGGTGCAGGCGATCAGCCCGGCGCATCCGGTCGAGCGCTCGCCGTATTCGCCGTCCAGCCGCCGGTTCGCGAATCCGCTGTACCTGCGGGTCACCGACACCGAGGCGTTCGCCTCCGCCGACGAAGACACGAAGCGGCAGGTGCGGGCGTTCGCGCCGGATCCGATCGGCGAACTGATCGACTACGACGCCGTGTGGACCGCCAAACGCGCCGCGCTGGAACTGTTGCGGCCCTATCACCCGCACCCGATCAAACTGGATGAGGACCTTCGCGATTTCGCCGCTTTCGGCGCGCTCGCCGAGGTGCACGGAAGCGACTGGCGCGAGTGGCCCGAGCCGTTGCGCGATCCCGGCAGCGCCGAAGTGGCCGCCGCGCGCGAGGAACTGGCGGAGCGGATCGAGTTCCACGGCTGGCTCCAGCAGCTCTGTCACCAGCAGCTCGACAACGTCCGCCGCGCCGCGCGTGACGCGGGCATGCCGGTCGGCGTCGTGCACGATCTGCCGGTCGGGGTGCATCCCGGCGGCGCGGACACCTGGGCGCTGCGGAACGTGTTCGCCGCTCAGGTGCGGGTCGGCGCGCCGCCGGACGCGTTCAACCAGCAGGGCCAGGACTGGAATCTGCCGCCGTGGCGGCCGGATCGGCTCGCCGAAGCCGGGTATGCGCCCTTCCGCGACGTCGTGCGCGGCGTGTTGCGGCACGCCGACGGCATCCGGGTGGACCACGTCGCCGGGATGTGGCGGCTGTGGTGGATTCCGCCGGGCGAACCGGCCGGTCGCGGCACGTACGTGCACTACGACGCCGAAGCGATGCTCGGCGTGCTCGCGCTGGAAGCGCATCGCGCGGGCGCGGTCGTGGTGGGGGAGGACCTCGGCACTGTCGAGGACACCGTCACCGAAACCATGCACGAACGCGGCCTGCTCAGCTCCGCGGTGCTGTGGTTCCAGCGCGACTGGGACGCGCCCGGCAAGCCGTTCGTCCGCCCGGAGAGCTGGGATCCGGACGCGATGGCCAGCATTTCCACGCACGACCTGCCGACGGTGTCCGGCTGGCTCGCCGCCGAGCACGTGCGCGTGCGCGCCGAACTCGACCAGCTCGACCGTCCGGTGGAGCAGGAATACGCCGAAGCGGCGGCCGAGCGGACGGCGTTGCTCGAACTGGTTGCCAGCGAAGGAATTCCGGACGACGACTTGGTGGTCGCCTTGCACACGCTGCTCGCTTCGGCGGCGTCGCGGCTGGTGCTTACCGCACCGGCGGACGTCGTCGGCGAACGGCGCCAGCCGAATCTGCCGGGCACAGTGGATGAGTACCCTAACTGGCGCATCCCGCTTCCCGTCACTGTCGACGGGTTCTTCGCCGACCCGCGGGTGCGGGCGGCGGTCGCCCCGCTCGCCGCGGCCCGCCCGGTGCGCTGAAAAACTCGAAAAGCCCGTCCGGACAACGAAAACCGATGCCCAAGGAGAAGCCCTGTGCGGCCCTGGCCCGGAAAGCCCTACCCGCTCGGCGCGACCTACGACGGCGTGGGGACGAACTTCGCGCTGTTCTCCGAGGTCGCCGAGCACGTCGATCTCTGCCTGTTCGACGACGAGGGCAACGAAACCCGCTCGCGGCTGGAGGAGGTCGACGGCTTCGTCCACCACGGCTACCTGCTCGGCGTCGGCCCCGGGCAGCGGTACGGATTCCGCGTGCACGGGCCGTACGACCCGAGCCGCGGCCAGCGCTGCAACCCGAGCAAGCTGCTGATCGACCCGTACGCCAAGGCGTTGTCGCGCGGCGTCGACTGGACTGAAGCGCTGTTCAGCTACCGCTTCGACGACCCGGAGCAGTTCAACGAGGACGATTCCGCCGGCCACGTGCCGTACTCGCTGGTGGTCAGCCCGTTCTTCGACTGGGCCAACGATCGCGCGCCGCGGGTGCCGTACCACGAAACGGTGATCTACGAGACGCACGTGCGCGGCATGACGATGACGCATCCGTTCGTGCCCGAGCGGCTGCGCGGCACGTACGCCGGGCTGGCGCACCCGGCGATCGTGGAGCACCTGCAGAAACTCGGCGTGACCACAGTGGAGCTCATGCCGGTGCACCAGTTCGTCACCGACCACGGTCTGGACGAGAAGGGCCTGCGCAACTACTGGGGTTACAACACGATCGGGTACTTCGCGCCGCACGACGGGTATGCCGCGATGCAGGGCCAGGGCGGGCAGGTGCAGGAGTTCAAGGGCATGGTCCGCGCCCTGCACGAGGCGGGCATCGAAGTGATCCTCGACGTGGTCTACAACCACACCGCCGAGGGAAACCACCTCGGCCCGACGTTGTCCATGCGCGGCATCGACAACGAGGCGTACTACCGCCTGGTCGAGGACGATCCGCAGTACTACATGGACTACACCGGCACCGGGAACTCGCTGAACGTGCGCAGCCCGCACACGCTGCAGCTGATCATGGATTCGCTGCGGTACTGGGTGACCGAGATGCACGTGGACGGGTTCCGGTTCGACCTCGCCTCCGCGCTGGCCCGCGAGTTCTACGACGTCGACCGGCTGTCGACGTTCTTCGACCTCGTGCAGCAGGACCCGATCGTGAGCCAGGTGAAGCTGATCGCCGAGCCGTGGGACGTCGGGCCGGGCGGTTACCAGGTCGGCAATTTCCCGCCGCTGTGGACGGAGTGGAACGGGCAGTACCGCGACACCGTCCGCGATTTCTGGCGCGGCGAACCGTCCACGCTGGGCGAATTCGCGTCGCGCATCACCGGTTCGTCGGACCTGTACCAGGACGACGGCCGCCGCCCCTTCGCGTCGATCAACTTCGTCACCGCGCACGACGGGTTCACGCTCACCGATCTGGTTTCCTACAACGAAAAGCACAACGAGGCCAACGGCGAGGACAACCGCGACGGCGCGGACGACAACCGTTCGTGGAACTGCGGTGTCGAGGGTCCGACCGACGACGAAGAGGTGCTCGCGCTGCGCGCTCAGCAGCGGCGGAACCTGCTCGCCACGCTGCTGTTGTCGCAAGGCGTGCCGATGCTGCTGCACGGCGACGAACTCGGCCGCACCCAGCAGGGCAACAACAACGCCTACTGCCAGGACACCGAACTGTCCTGGATGGACTGGGAACTCGCGACGGAGAACGCGGATCTGGTCGAGTTCACCGCCGCGCTGACCGCGTTCCGCAAGGCGCATCCGGTGTTCCGCCGCCGCCGGTTCTTCCAGGGCAAACCGGTGCGCAAGGGCGAGGAACTGGGCGACATCGCCTGGTTCACGCCCGCGGGCGAGGAGATGACCGAACAGAACTGGGACGACGCGTTCGGCAAATCGGTGGTGATTTTCCTGAACGGGGAAGGGATTCCGGACCTCGACCCGCGCGGGATGCCGGTGGAGGACGATTCGTTCCTGCTCGCGTTCAACGCGCACTGGGAGGACATCGCGATGACCTTGCCGGGCAATGGCTACGGTCGCGAATGGACAGTCGTGGTCGACACCGAGACCGGCAGCGTCGGGAAAGGCGACGTCGAGCCGGTCGAGGGCGGCGGCAAGTTCACGCTCGGCGCGCGTTCGCTGGTCGTGTTGCAGCGCACCGCGAAGGAGGGCGAATGAGCACGCCGTCCTCGACTTACCGGGTGCAGTTGCGGCCCGAGTTCGGCTTTGCCGAGGCTTCGGGGATCGTGGATTACTTGCGCGAGTTGGGTGTCGGCGCGTTGTACGGCTCGCCGATGCTCGACGCGACGCCCGGGTCCACGCACGGCTACGACGTCACCGATCCCACGCGCGCCCGGGACGAACTGGGCGGCGAAGAAGCGCGGAAGGCGTTGTCGGCGCGGCTTAAAGACGCCGGGCTCGGGTTCGTGGTGGACATCGTGCCGAACCACATGTCCGTCGAGGTGCCGAAGGCGAACCAGTGGTGGTGGGACGTCCTGCGGAACGGCCAGGGTTCGCCGTACGCGCCGTTTTTCGACATCGACTGGAGCCGGGGGCGAGTGCTGCTCCCGGTGCTCGGCGACGACAACGACGGGCTGACGGTCGAGGGTGACGAACTCGTCTATTACGACCACCGGTTCCCGATCGCGCCCGGCACCGGCGACGGCACGCCGCGAGAGGTGCACGCGCGCCAGCATTACGAGCTGGTCGGCTGGCGGCGCGGCAACCGCGAGCTGAATTACCGGCGGTTCTTCGACATCACGAACCTGGCCGCGGTCACGGTCGAACGGCCCGAGGTGTTCGCCGAGACGCACGGCGAGGTGTTGCGCTGGGTGTCCGACGGCGACGTCACCGGCCTGCGCGTGGACCATCCGGACGGCCTCGCCGACCCCGGCGGCTACTTCCGGCGGCTCCGCGAGGGCGCGCCCGGCGCGTGGCTGGTGGCGGAGAAGATCCTGCACCCCGGCGAGGCGCTGCCGCAGAGCTGGCCGGTGGACGGGACCACCGGATACGACGCGCTGCGCGAGATCACCGGCGTGTTCGTGGACCCGGCCGCCGCGTCGGTCTTCACCCGGCTCGCCGCTGAACAGGGCGTGCGCACCGATTACCACTCGGTCGAGGAACGCGCGCGGCGCTTGGTGACCGACGGCATCCTGGTCGCCGAGGTGCACCGGATCGCCGCGTTGCTCCAAGGCGTGGACGCGGACGCGGCCCGCGCTGCCGTGGCCGAGGTAATGATCGCGTTCCCGGTCTACCGTTCTTATCTCCCGGAGGGTTCCGGGCATTGGGCGACGGCTGTCGCGCGGGCGCGCAAGCGGCGGCCCGAACTGGCCCCGGCGCTCGACGCGCTCGACAGCCAGGTGCGCGGCGCGCCGGACTGCGAGCTGGCGACGCGGATCCAGCAGACGTCCGGCATGGTCGTCGCGAAGGGCACCGAGGACACCACGTTCTACCGGTTCACCCGGTTCGCCGCGCTGAACGAGGTCGGCGGAAATCCGGACCGATTCGGCTTGAGCACCGGGGAATTCCACACGCTGGCCGCAGGGCGGGCAGCCGCGGCTCCGGCCACGATGACCACGCTGACCACTCACGACACGAAGCGCTCCGAGGACACGCGGGCGCGGATGGCCGCGCTGTCGGAGGTCGCGGACGAGTTCGCGGTCGCGGTCCGGCGGTGGACCGCCGCGCGCGGAATTGACGAGCCTGCGCTGAATCTCCTTGCGTGGCAGACGCTTGTGGGCGCGTGGCCGATCTCGCCGGAGCGGCTGCGCGACTACCTCGACAAGGCCGCGAAGGAAGCGAAACTCCGCACTTCGTGGACCGATCACGACGAGGACTTCGAGCGAGCCGTTGCCGAATGGCCGTCCGCCGTGCTCGGCGATGCGGCCTTGGCGGCGGACGTCGAGTCGTTCGTCAAACGGGTGCGCGGCGCGGGCTGGGCGAATTCGCTGGGCCAGAAGCTGGTGCAGCTGGCCGGACCCGGCGTGCCGGACGTCTACCAGGGCACCGAGCTGTGGGACTACTCGCTGGTCGATCCGGACAACCGCCGCGAGGTGGACTACGCCGTCCGGCGCTCGCTGCTCGAACGCGTCCAGGCTGGCGAGTCCTTTGAAATCGACGAGACCGGCGCGGCGAAGCTGCTGGTGGTGCACCACGCGCTGACCCTGCGCCGAGACCGGCCGGAACTCTTCACCGGCTACCGGCCGTTGCAGGCCGAAGGCGTTGCTGCGGAACACCTTCTGGCCTTCGAGCGTGGAGCTGGCCTGACCGTGGCAGTCACCCGGCTGTCGCTGGGACTGCACCGTGCAGGTGGCTGGCGAGACACCGTCCTCCCGCTGCGTGCC
Source organism: Amycolatopsis sp. NPDC059235 (assembly GCF_042754125.1). NCBI lineage: Bacteria > Bacillati > Actinomycetota > Actinomycetes > Pseudonocardiales > Pseudonocardiaceae > Amycolatopsis > Amycolatopsis sp. NPDC059235. The sequence goes on along the minus strand of NZ_JBHZAG010000017.1, from coordinate 25,013 downwards.
GGAGAATGGACCGACGTGCTGACTGGCCGTGGGGTAGGCGATGCACCGCAAGCTTCGGCGTTGTTCGAGCAATACCCAGTCGCGCTTCTGGTACGAGAGGACTCCTGATGTTCCGTGTGTGGGCCCCGTCCGCCGAGCGCGTCCGCGTCCGCGTGGACGGCACCGACCACGAGATGACCGCAGCCGACGACGGCTGGTGGCAGGCCGACGTCGCCGGCACCGACTACGCGTTCCTGCTCGGCGACGACGACCGTCCGCTGCCGGACCCGCGCTCGCTGCGCCAGCCGAACGGCGTGCACGAAGCGTCGCGCGTCTACGACCATTCCGCCTTCGAGTGGACCGACCAGGCGTGGACCGGGCGGCAGCTGCCCGGCGGCGTGGTCTACGAACTGCACGTCGGCACCTTCACCGAGGCAGGCACGTTCGACGCGGTCATCGACCGGCTCGGACACCTCGTCGACCTCGGCGTCACGCACGTCGAACTGTTGCCGGTGAACTCCTTCGACGGCACCGCGGGCTGGGGCTACGACGGCGTCCTGTGGGGCGCCGCGCACGAGCCGTACGGCGGCCCCGACGGGCTGAAAGGCCTGGTCGACGCCTGCCACGCACGCGGGCTCGCGGTGGTGCTCGACGTCGTCTACAACCACCTCGGCCCGTCCGGCGCCTACCTCGACCGGTTCGGTCCGTACTTCGCCGGCCGCACCGACTGGGGCGCCGGACTGAACCTCGACGGCGAGGGTTCCGACGAAGTCCGCCGCTATGTCATCGACAACGCGCTGGGCTGGCTGCGCGACTTCCACCTCGACGGCCTGCGCCTCGACGCCGTGCACGCCCTGGTCGACAAACGCGCCGTGCACCTGCTGGAAGAACTCGCCACCGAGGTCGAGGCCCTGTCCGCGGCCCTGAACCGCCCGCTGACGCTGATCGCCGAGTCCGACCAGAACGACCCGAAGCTCGTCACCGCCCGTGATGCCGGGGGTTACGGCCTGCACGCGCAGTGGTCCGACGACCTGCACCACGCGCTGCACGTGCGGCTCACCGGCGAAACCACCGGCTACTACACCGATTTCGCCGAGCCCGGCGCGCTGGCCAAAACCCTGCGGGAAGCGTTCTTCCACGCGGGCACGTGGTCGTCGTTCCGCTCCCGCACGCACGGCCGCCCGCTCGACCGGCGCGTCGCCCCCGGCCACCGGTTCCTGGCCTACCTGCAGGACCACGACCAGATCGGCAACCGCGCGACCGGGGACCGGCTGTCCGCGACCGTCTCGCCCGGCCTGCTGGCCTGCGGGGCGGCGGTGGTGTTCTGCTCGCCGTTCACGCCGATGCTGTTCATGGGCGAGGAGTGGGCCGCGGAGACGCCGTGGCAGTTCTTCGCGTCGTTCCCGGACCCGGAACTGGCCGAGGCCGTCCGCACCGGCAGGCGCCGCGAGTTCGCCCGGCACGGCTGGGGCGAAACGGACGTCCCGGACCCGATGGACCCGGCCACCGTCGCCCGCTCGCGGCTCGACTGGTCGGAACCGGGCAAGCCGGGCCACCGCGAGATCCTCGGCCTGTACCGGACGCTGATCCGGCTCCGCCGCTCGCATCCGGAGCTGACCGATCCACGGCTGGACCGGGTGGTCGTGGAGACCGCGCCGGACGATTCGTGGCTGATCCTGCACCGGGGAGGACTGCGGCTGGCGTGCAACTTCGCGGCGAGGCCGGTCGAGCTTCCGGTGGCGGGGGAGGTGCTGGCTTCGTGGGGGAATCCCGAGGTGGGCGCTGCGGCTACGGTGTTGCCCGCGGAGTCGTTCGTGTTGGTCGCTACTTGCTGACCCGCGTCAAGGAACGAGCAGGATCCGGCCCGAAACCCGGCCTTTTTCCAGTCTGCGGTGCGCTTCGGCGGCATCGGCAAGGGGAAGACGTGCTTCGATCGCCGGCCGCGGCACCTCGCCGCGTCCGGCCGCCGCGAGGAACTCCGGGTACGAGACGCCGAAGATGCCCGTTGCCCACGCGGGACCTGCGCAGCCGGCGACCTGGAGGCCTCGCTCGCGAATCTTCGCCGAATCGAACCCGCCCGGATCGCCGGTCAGCGAGCCGTACATCAGCATGCGCCCGGCGCCCGGAGCGAGGGAGTCCAGCAGCCGTCCGGCGACTTCGCCGCCGGCCAGTTCGAACACGACGTCCACGGTGCCTTCGCCCAGGCCGTCCGGCCAGTCCGGATCGGTGTGGTCAAGGACCTGGTCCGCGCCGAGGCGCCGAACCCGCTCCCGGCCGTCCGGCGTGCCGGCGGTCGCGATGACTCGTGCCCCGAGTTCGCGGGCCCGCGGCACGAGATAGCCGCCGATGGCACCAGAGCCGCCTTCGACCAGCACCGTCTCCCCGGGCTGAACTCCGGCTTTCCGCGTCAGGCCGAACGCCATCGCGCCTGGAGCGGCCATCGCGACGGCGTCCGCCCCGGACAGTCCGTCGGGCACCGCCGTCGTCATGGCGGCATCGACGACGGCGTACTCGGCATACGAACCCCTGCCGCCGGTGATGCCGACCACCGTAGCGCCCCGGGGCGGTGAATCGACGCCTTCGCCGACCTCTTCGACCACTCCGGCGGCCTCGGCGCCGAGCACCGCGGGGAGGGCGAACGGGACTTGGACGGCCCCGGACCGCATCTTCGTCTCGCCGGTGCTGACGGCGGCCGCCTCGATCCGCAGCAGCACTTGTCCCGGCCCGGGTTCGGGTCTGGGGATGTTTTCCGGAACCAGCACTTCGGGACCTCCGGTCCGGTGCAGTACGACCGCGCGCATGGCAGACCTCTTCTCATAAGTGAACCAACGGTCCAGTTAGCGTCGGCTACTATATTGACCGACAGTCCAGTTGTCGAGGGAGAACGCGTGGCCGAACCGAAGCGGGAACGCGCGGACGCGGCTCGCAACCGGGCGGCCATCCTGCGCGCCGCCGAACAATTGCTCGTCGAGAGCGGGTCCGAGCGAGTGTCGGTCGAACAGGTCGCGCAGGCCGCGGGTGTCGGAAAAGGCACGGTGTTCCATCGATTCGGCAGCCGTTCCGGCCTGATGCGCGCGCTGCTGGAGGACCGCGTGCGCTTGCTGGCCGAGGCGATCGAGAAGGGGCCTCCGCCGCTGGGGCCCGGTGTGCCCGCGGCGGACCGCCTGCTCGCTTTCCTTGATGCCGTAGTCGATCTCGCCACCCGCAACGTCGCCCTGATCGCCGCGTACGAGGAGGCTGCGCCGGAGGAGCGGCAAGCGGGCGACGTCTACCAGTACTGGCATCGTCACGTCAGCACGCTGATCACCGAAGCCCGACCCGAACTCGACGCCGAACTCCTCGCGCACATTCTGCTCGGTGCGCTGCACAGCGATCTGGTCATGCACTTGGTCCGCAGCGGCGATACCGGCCGGCTGACGGCGACCCTCCACGAGTTGGTCCACAGCCTGCTTGTCATCCGGTCCTGAGTCTCACCGGGCGTAGCGCCGGAGCATCGACCTCAGCGCCTCGGCCAGCCGATCGCGAAGCCCTTGCGGCGCAACGACTTCCGCCAACGGCCCGAGCCGCAGCAGATCGTGGACGGCTTGGTCGGGGTGCTCGATCGGAACGGCCACGTGCGTCCACCCGTCCGCCTCGACCACCCCGCTCTCCACCGCAGCACGCGCAATGGCGGGCTCGGCGAGCTGAGGCAACAGCCGCATCCCCTCCGGCGACAGCCGCAGCACCGCCTCGCCCCGGTGTCGTCGCGAGTCGAAGTCATCGAGGTAGTCCCGCCAGTAGCCGCCCAGATCGAAATCCTCAACCCGGTCAAAGGTCTCGTCGAGCAGCACCGCCTCGACGATCCGCGCCACTCGGTAAGTCCGGAACTCCCCGGAACGCCGGGCGAGCAGGTACCAATGACCGGCCTTGAGCACCACACCGTACGGCTCGACCACCCGCGTCGCTTCGTGAGGCGCGGCCCAGCGCTGATACCGGATCCGGACACGTCGTTGCTGCCACACGGCGTCCGAGACGGTCGGCAGCTGCGGCGTGGTTTCCGCGTCGTGATACCAGGACGCCGCGTCCAGATGGAACCGCTCGCGGACCCGGTCGGCGTGGGACCGGAGCTCGGAGGGAAGCGCGGCCAGCAGTTTGCGCTCGGTGTTCGCCGCGACCGGCCCGAGACCGAGCCCGGAGGCCGCGGCGGGCAGGCCGGTGAGGAAGAGCGCCTCGGCTTCCTGCCTGGTCAGGCCGGTCAGCTGGGTGCGGTACCCGTCGACCAGCCGGTACCCGCCGTCGTGGCCGGGTTCGCCGTACACCGGGATCCCGGCCGCGCTCAACGCTTCAATATCGCGGTAGATCGTCCGCGGGGTGACCTCCAGCCGGGCGGCCAGGTCGTCCGCGGTTCTCGGCTGCCGGGCCTGGAGCAGCAACAGGATGGAGACGAGGCGGCTCGCGCGCATAGGTCCAGCATGCCTCGGTCCACTGACAAAACCTGTCACTAATTCCGAGGTCGGAGGGCGCGCCCGGCCCGCGACCCCTACCGGCATCGCCATCGGCCCAGGTCATCACCCCTGCCCCGGGCAAGTTCAGCCAAGCGCCGGAGCCCCCGCCGCCAGGGGTTTGAAAAGATCGGCGCATGGCACAGCGACCCGCAACCGACAACCAGGTCCTCGCCGGACGTCCGTTTCCGCTTGGCGCCCACCCGGAGGCGGGCGGCGTCCGGTTCGCGGTGACGTCCGCCGTCGCCGACGCGGTGGAGGTGTGCCTCGTCGGGGACGACGGCTCCGAGCGGCGGATCGAGCTGACCGAACGCACGTTCGGCGTCTGGCACGGGCTCGTCCCGGGCGTCACGGTCGGTCAGCGTTACGGCTACCGCGTGCACGGTCCGTACGACCCGGCGCACGGTTACCGCTGCAACCCGGCCAAGCTCCTCGTCGACCCGTACGCGCGCCGGATCGACGGGAGGCTCGCCGGCCTGCACGCCGCGCAGGGGTTCACCGGCGATCCCGAGCGCGGTCCGATGTCCACTGTGGACTCCTTGGGCGCGGTGCCGTTGTCGGTGGTCACCTCGCCGGGCGGCCAGGACACCGGGGTCAAGCCCGAGGTGCCGTTCGAGGAATCGGTGATCTGCGAACTCCACGTGAAGGGGTTCACCCAGCAGCATCCGTTCATCCCGGAGGCGCTGCGCGGCACGTACCTCGGCCTCGCGCACCCGGTCGCGATCGAGCACCTGACCCGGCTCGGCGTGACGACCGTCGAACTGCTGCCGGTGCACGCGTTCGCCGACGAGCCCGCGTTGATCCGCTCGGGGCGGCACAACTACTGGGGCTACTCGCCGCTGGGCTACTTCGCGCCGCACGCCGGGTACGCGAGCGAGCCGGGCCGTGAGGTCGAGGAATTCCGCACGATGGTGGCGGCCCTGCACGCGGCCGGCATCGAGGTGCTGCTCGACGTCGTCTTCAACCACACCTGCGAAGGCGGTCCGGACGGCCCGACGCTCTCGCTGCGCGGCCTCGACGCCCCGGCGTACTACCTGCACACCCGCCGCGGCCACATGGCCGACCTCACCGGCTGCGGCAACACCCTCGACGCCGGTTCGCCGACGGTCGTCCGCCTGGTCACCGATTCGCTGCGGTACTGGACGCAGGAGATGGGCGTCGACGGGTTCCGCTTCGACCTGGCGAGCACGCTCGGCCGCCCGCGCGGCGAGATGTTCGACCGCGAGTCCACGATGCTCACCGCGATCACCACCGACCCGGTGCTGTCGCGCTGCAAGCTGATCGCCGAACCGTGGGACGCGACCGGCGAGGGCTACCGCGTCGGCGACTTCGGCGCGCAGTGGGCCGAGTGGAACGGCCGCTACCGGGACACGGTCCGCGATTTCTGGCGCGGCGCGACCGGCGTCCGCGACCTCGCGTACCGGCTGTCCGGCTCGTCCGATCTGTACGACCACAACCTGCGCCGGCCGTGGCAGTCGATCAACTTCGTCACCGCGCACGACGGCTTCACGCTGCGGGACCTGGTGTCCTACAACGAAAAGCACAACGAGGCCAACGGCGAGGACAACCGCGACGGCACGAACGACAACCGGTCGTGGAACCACGGCGCGGAGGGCGAGACCGACGACGCGGCGATCGTGGCGCTGCGCACCCGCCAGGCGCGCAACCTGTTCGCGACGCTGCTGCTGTCCACCGGCACGCCGATGTTCACCGCGGGCGACGAGATGTGGCGGACCCAGCAGGGCAACAACAACGCCTACTGCCTCGACGACGAAACGTCGTGGGTCGACTGGACCCCGACCGAGACCTCGGAGCCGATGCTCGAGTTCGCCCGCCGCTTGATCCGGCTGCGCGCGCACAGCCCGGCGCTGCGGCAGCCGGAGTTCTTCGAAGGCCGCACGACAGTCACCGGCAAACCCGACCTCGTGTGGTTCCGCCCGGACGGCGAGGAGTTCGACGAGATCGACTGGTTCGACGAGGACCGCCGCACGCTCTGCATGTGGATCGACGGGTCGAACAGCCAGGCGCGCAACCGCGAGGGCGCGCTCGTCACCGACCATTCGTGGCTGCTGGTGCTGCACGCGGGCGCGGAACCGGCCGAGATCGTGCTGCCCGGCCCGGAGTACGGCGAGACCTTCAAGCCCACTTTGGACACCAGCACCGCCGACGGCACTCCGGCCAACCCCGGCGTGCTGGAGCCGAAGGCGCGGATCACGGTCGAGGCGCGGTCGCTGCTGTTGCTGCGCGCGCCGCGGGACACCGTCGAGATCCCGCAGCTCTAGCCCCGCGCTCACTCCGGAAGAAGTCCGTGAGGGGAACCCTGAGGGACTCTGATTCCCGCAGGGTTCCCCTCACGGACATCTGTAGCGATACTCGCGAGTAATCACCGGAACGTGGCGGGCGATTGTTAACGCAATTCGGCGCTCGTGTTGCGGGCGGGAGACGGGAATGCGTCGGGGAGTTCCGCCGAATGGGCGCGTTTCGCCCGACCGGGTGGCGGGAATTTCCGAAAAAGGCCCCGCTGTCAACGGCTTTGGAGGAATCAGGCACACTGACCGTGCTCGCGGAAGCACACTCCGACCACCCTCCCACCCACCGTGAAAAAGGGGCATTGCCATGACCGGCAGGCTCGGGATCGACGACGTCGCACCCATTGTCAGCTGCGGCCGATATCCGGCCAAAGCCGTTGCAGGCGAACATTTCCCCGTCACGGCCACGGTCTGGCGGGAGGGCCACGACGCGGTCGCCGCGACGGTCGCCTGGCGCGGTCCCGGCGATCGCGCCGCGCGCCAGACGCGGATGGCCGAGCAGGGCCGGGGGCTCGACCGGTTCGGCGCGGTGATCGTGCCCGACGCCGAGGGCATGTGGACCTATCGGGTGGACGCGTGGAGCGATCCGTGGGCCACCTGGGAGCACGCGGTCGAGGTGAAGATCGCCGCCGGGCAGGGGCCGGGGGAGCTGGCCAACGACCTGGAGAGCGGGGCGCTGCTGCTCGACCGCGTGTCGCGCCGCCCGGAGCGCCGGGCCGAGCGCCCGCTGCTCGCCGGGGCCGCGGCCGCGCTGCGCGACGACGAACGCGACCTCGCCGAGCGCGTCGGTCCCGCGCTGTCGCCCGAGGTCCGCCAGCTCATGCACGATTTCCCGGTGCGCGAGCTGATCACCAAGGGCCGCGTGCTGAAGCTGTGGGTCGACCGCAAACGCGCCGCTTTCGGTTCCTGGTACGAATTCTTCCCCCGTTCCACCGGCGGCGTCGACGCGCACGGACGCGCGGTGCACGGCACCTTCGCCACCGCCGAGCGCGAGCTGGACCGCGTCGCGGGCATGGGGTTCGACGTCGTCTACCTGCCGCCGGTGCACCCCATCGGCCGGGTGAACCGCAAGGGCCCCAACAACACTCTCGACGCGACGCCGGACGACGTCGGCTCGCCGTGGGCGATCGGCGCGGACGAGGGCGGGCACGACGCGATCCACCCGGAGCTCGGCACGATCGAGGATTTCGACTCCTTCACCGCCCGCGCGGACGAACTCGGCCTCGAGGTCGCGCTCGACCTCGCGCTGCAGGCCGCGCCCGATCACCCGTGGGTGGTCAAGTACCCGGAGTTCTTCACCACCCGCCCGGACGGCACCATCGCCTACGCGGAGAACCCGCCGAAGAAGTACCAGGACATCTACCCGGTCAACTTCGACAACGACCCGCGCGGCATCTACGACGAGGTGCTGCGCGTCGTGCTGCACTGGGTGTCGCACGGGGTGCGGATCTTCCGGGTCGACAACCCGCACACCAAGCCGCCGGACTTCTGGGCGTGGCTGATCCAGTCGGTGAAGGACGCGCATCCGGACGTGCTGTTCCTCGCCGAGGCGTTCACCCGCCCGGCCCGGCTGTGGGGGCTGGCGAAGCTCGGCTTCACCCAGAGCTACACCTATTTCACCTGGCGCACCACGAAAGAAGAGCTGACCGAGTTCGGCACGGACCTCGTCGAGCACTGGGATCACGGACGGCCGAACCTGTTCGTGAACACCCCGGACATCCTGCACGAATCGCTGCAGCACGGCGGTCCGGGCATGTTCGCGCTGCGCGCCGCGCTCGCCGCGACGATGTCGCCGACCTGGGGCGTGTACTCCGGCTACGAGCTGTTCGAATCCGAGGCGGTGCGGCCGGGCAGCGAGGAGTACCTCGACTCGGAGAAGTACCAGCTGCGCCCCCGCGATTTCGCCCGCGCGCTCGCCGAAGGCCGTTCGCTGGAACCGTGGCTGACCCGGCTCAACGCCGTCCGCCGCGCGCACCCGGCGCTGCAGGGCATGCGGTCGCTGCGCTTCCACCACGTCGACAGCGAAGCGCTGCTGGCCTACTCCAAACAGGACCCGGCGACCGGCGACACAGTCGTCACCGTGGTGAACCTCGACCCGCACGGCGCGCACGAGGGCACGCTGTGGCTCGACCTGCCCGCGCTCGGCTTCGACTGGTCGGAACGGCTCATCGCGCACGACGAGGTCACCGGCGAGACGTGGGACTGGGGCCAGTCGAATTTCGTCCGGCTCGAACCGTGGCGGGCGGTCGCGCACATCGTGGCGCTGCGCCGCAGGCTCGCGGCCTGAACTCGGCACCAGCACTTCGCGAGTGGTTATCCCGGCTCCGTTCGGGATAACCACTATTCAGCACAGGCACTCAGGACAAGGTGGAACGATGGACGAAGACAGCCGGCCCGGCGCCGCGGCGGGACTGGCGGACGTGCCGCACACGGGCGAGGCGGTGACGGCCGACGGTTTGCTGGTCGAGCCGCAGGCGGACGACTTCGCGCACGCGCACGCGGCGCCGAAGGACCCGGAATGGTTCAAGAGCGCGGTGTTCTACGAGGTGCTGGTGCGCGCGTTCGCCGATTCGAACGGCGACGGCACCGGCGACCTGCGCGGGCTGGCGGGCAGGCTGGACTACCTCGAATGGCTCGGGGTGGACTGCCTGTGGCTGCCGCCGTTCTACGCCTCGCCGCTGCGCGACGGCGGCTACGACATCAGCGATTTCCGTGCCGTGCTGCCGGAATTCGGCAGTGTCGAGGACTTCGTGTACCTGCTCGACGAGGCGCACCGGCGCGGCATCCGGGTGATCACCGATCTGGTCCTGAACCACACGTCGGACGCGCATCCGTGGTTCCAGCAGTCGCGCTCGGACCCGGACGGCCCGTACGGCGACTACTACGTGTGGAGCGACGACGATTCCCGCTATGCCGACGCGCGGATCATTTTCGTGGACACCGAAACGTCGAACTGGACCTACGACCCGGTGCGCGGCCAGTTCTACTGGCACCGGTTCTTCACCCACCAGCCGGACCTGAACTACGAGAACCCGGCCGTGCAGGACGCGATGATCGACGTGCTGCGGTTCTGGCTCGACATCGGCATCGACGGCTTCCGCCTCGACGCCGTGCCCTACCTGTTCGAACAGGAGGGCACCAACTGCGAGAACCTGCCGCGCACGCACGATTTCCTCAAGCGCTGCCGCAAAGTGGTCGACGACGAGTACCCCGGCCGGATCCTGCTGGCCGAGGCGAACCAGTGGCCGACCGACGTGGTCGAGTACTTCGGCGACGCGGAGTCGGGCGGCGACGAATGCCACATGGCGTTCCACTTCCCGCTGATGCCGCGGATCTTCATGGCGGTGCGCCGGGAGTCGCGGTTCCCGATCTCGGAGATCCTGCTGCAGACGCCGCAGATCCCGTCCGGCACGCAGTGGGGCATCTTCCTGCGCAACCACGACGAGCTGACGCTCGAGATGGTCAGCGACGAAGAACGCGACTACATGTACTCCGAGTACGCCAAGGACCCGCGGATGAAGGCCAACATCGGCATCCGCCGCAGGCTGGCCCCGCTGCTGGACAACGACCGCGACCAGCAGGAGCTGTTCACCGCGCTGCTGCTGTCGCTGCCCGGGTCGCCGGTGCTGTACTACGGCGACGAGATCGGCATGGGCGACAACATCTGGCTCGGCGACCGCGACGCCGTCCGCACCCCGATGCAGTGGACCCCGGACCGCAACGCCGGGTTCTCCACCTGCGACCCCGGCCGGATCTACCTGCCGGTCATCATGGACCCGGTGTACGGGCACCAGGCGCTCAACGTCGAGGCGCAGGCCGACAACGCGTCGTCGCTGCTGAACTGGACGCGCCGGATGATCGAGGTGCGCAAGCAGCACCACGCCTTCGGCCAGGGCGATTTCGCCGACCTCGGCGGCTCGAACCCGAGCGTGCTCGCCTACCAGCGCCGGTGGCTGCGCCCGGACGGCCGCGAGGACGTCGTGGTGTGCGTCAACAACCTGTCCCGTTTCCCGCAGCCGGTGGAGCTGGACCTGTCCGCGCACCAGGGCGCGACGCCGGTCGAGCTGACCGGCGGCGTGCGCTTCCCGGACATCGGCGAGCTGCCGTACCTGCTCACGCTGCCCGGCCACGGGTTCTACTGGTTCCAGCTGCTCGAGCCGGAAGAATGAGGTGAGTCCGCTGTCGCACCACGGTTCCCCGCCCGAACTGCCCGAGGCGTCCCGAGCGCTGACCGCCCTGCTGCCCGGCTGGCTGCCGGCGCAGCGCTGGTTCGCGGGCAAGGACCGGCCGGTCGACGAGGTCCGCCCGGCCGGGCTCACCGTGCTGGCCGGGCCCGATCCGCTGCTCGTGCACGCGGTCGTCGACGTCGTGCAGGGCGACCGCACCGAGCCGTACCAGCTGCTGATCGGCAGCCGGTCCGGGGTTCCCGAGGTGGCTTCGGCGGCGGTGCTCGGCGAAGGGCTCTACGAGGCGAGCGGCGACGCGGACCTCACCGCCGGGCTGCTGGACCGGATGGCGGCGGGCGGGTCCGTCGGGCCGCTGCGGTTCGCGGCGGAGCCGGACGCGACGCTCGAGCCCGGCCTGCGCTCGCGGCCGATCACCGCCGAGCAGAGCAACACCTCGCTGGTGTACGGCGGGCAGTACATCCTCAAGCTGTTCCGCAAGCTCAGCGCGGGGACGAACAAGGACCTGCTGCTGCACCGCGCGCTGCAGGACGCGGGCTGCAAGCACATCGCCCGCGTGGTCGGCTCGATCTCCGGCGAACTGCACGGCGAACCCGCGACGATGGGGATGCTGCAGGAGTTCCTGCCGGACGCGGTCGACGGCTGGGCGATGGCGACCACGAGCGTGCGGGACCTGCTGGCCGAGCCGGACCAGGCCGCGGCCGAGGCGGGCGGCGATTTCGCCGGCGAGTCCGAGCGGCTCGGGGCCGCGGTCGCCGAGGTGCACGCGGACCTGGCGACCGCGCTCGGCACCGAGCCCGCGGACGGCGACGAGCTGGACCGCACGGTGCGCGCGATGACCGAGCGTCTCGAGCAGGTGTCCGATGTGGTCCCGGAGCTGGCCGTGTACGCGCCCGCGCTGCGCGAAGTGTTCGAAGCGGTGCGCGCGCACGAGGCGCCGATCTCGCTGCAGTACATCCACGGCGATCTGCACTTGGGCCAGGTGCTGCGTACCGTCAACGGATGGCTGTTGCTGGACTTCGAAGGCGAACCGGCCGCCCCGGTCGCGGAACGGCACGCGCTGCGCTCGCCGCTGCGCGACGTCGCGGGCATGATCCGGTCGTTCGACTACGCGGCGCACCAGCGGCTCGTCGGGCAGCCGGAGAACGCGGACGTGACCCGGCACGCGATGGAATGGGCCCGGCGCAACCGCGCCGCGTTCTGCGCCGGGTACGCCCGCGCCGGCGGCCCGGTCGGCGACCCGCGGGAGCACGCGGACCTGCTCCGCGCCTTTGAACTGGACAAAGCCGTGTACGAGGTCGCCTACGAGCACGCGAACCGGCCGGACTGGCTGAGCGTGCCCCTGGCGGCGATCGCCCGCAGCACCGACGGAAGCGAGTGACCCCGTGAACGCTGTCCCCGCGGATCTGCCCTCGGCGGCGCCGTCTCCGCTCGACATCGACCGGCTGCTGGCAGGCGAGCACCACGACCCGCATTCGGTGCTCGGCGTGCACACCGACGGCAGCGACATCGTCGTGCGCGCGCTGCGCCCGGGCGCGACGTCGGTGTCCGTCATCGCGGGCGAGCGCCGCGTCCCGCTGGAGCGGGTGGCGGACGCGCTGTTCGCCGCGGCGTTGCCGGAACATCCCGGCGACTACCGGATCGAGGTCGGCTACGACAACCACACTGTGGTCACCGACGATCCGTACCGCTGGCTGCCGACGGTGGGGGAGCTGGACCAGCACCTGATCGGCGAGGGCCGGCACGAGCGGCTGTGGGACGTGCTGGGCGCGCACGTGCGCCGGTACGACACTCCGAACGGCGTCGTCGAAGGCGTGTCCTTCGCGGTGTGGGCGCCGACCGCGCGCGGCGTGCGGGTGATCGGCGACTTCAACGCGTGGGAAGGCCGCGGCCACCCGATGCGCTCGCTCGGGTCGTCCGGGGTGTGGGAGCTGTTCGTACCCGGCGTTTCCGCGGGCAGCTGCTACAAATTCCGCATCCTCGGCGCGGACGGGCACTGGCACGAGAAGGCCGACCCGATGGCGTTCGCCACCGAGGTGCCGCCCGCGACCGCGTCGAAGGTCACCGAATCGTCGTATGCCTGGGGCGACGACGACTGGGTCGCCCGGCGCGAGGCGACCGACTGGGCGGACGCGCCGATGAGCGTGTACGAGGTGCACCTCGGCTCGTGGCGGCCCGGGCTCGGCTACCGCGAGATGGCCGACCAGCTGGCCGACTACGTCGAGGAAACCGGCTTCACGCACGTCGAATTCCTGCCGGTGGCCGAGCATCCGTTCGGCGGCTCGTGGGGCTACCAGGTCACCTCCTACTACGCGCCGACGTCGCGCTTCGGTTCGCCCGACGACTTCCGCTACCTCGTCGACCACCTGCACCAGCGCGGCATCGGCGTGCTCGTGGACTGGGTGCCCGCGCACTTCCCGCGCGACATCTGGGCGTTGGCGCGCTTCGACGGCAGCCCGCTGTACGAGCACGAGGACCCGCGCCGCGGCGAGCAGCCGGACTGGGGCACGCTCGTGTTCAACTTCGGCCGCAACGAGGTGCGCAACTTCCTCGTCGCGAACGCGCTGTTCTGGCTGGAGGAGTTCCACCTCGACGGCCTGCGCGTCGACGCGGTCGCCTCGATGCTGTACCTCGACTACTCGCGCAAGGACGGCGAGTGGCTGCCGAACGAGTACGGCGGCCGGGAAAACCTCGACGCCGTCCGGTTCCTGCAGGAGCTGAACGCGACTGTCTACAAGCGACACCCCGGCGTGGTCATGGTGGCCGAGGAATCCACCGCCTGGCCCGGCGTCACGCGCCCGACGCATCTGGGCGGCCTGGGTTTCGGCTTCAAGTGGAACATGGGCTGGATGCACGACACGCTCCGCTACCTGTCGCACGAGCCGATCCACCGGGCGTACCACCACAACGAGATGACCTTCTCGCTCGTGTACGCGTGGAGCGAGAATTTCGTCCTGCCGCTCTCGCACGACGAAGTGGTGCACGGCAAGGGTTCGCTGTGGGAGCGGATGCCGGGCGACGACTGGAACAAGGCGGCCGGCCTGCGCGCGCTGCTGGCGTTCATGTGGGCGCATCCGGGCAAGCAGTTGTTGTTCATGGGCGGCGAATTCGGCCAGCCGCGCGAATGGTCGGAATCGCGGTCGCTGGACTGGCACCTGCTGGAAACTCCGCTGCACCGCGGAGTCCGCGACCTGATCCGGCAGCTGAACGCGATCTACCGGGACACCGCCGCGCTGTTCAGCGGCGACGTCCGGCCGGAGGGTTTCCGCTGGATCGACGCGAACGACTCGGCGGGGAACGTGCTGAGCTTCCTGCGCCTCGGCGCGGACGGCTCTCGGCTGGCCTGCATCGCCAACTTCGCCGGAGTCCCGCACCACGACTACCGGGTCGGCCTTCCCGCTGCCGGCCGGTGGACCGAGGTGCTGAACACGGACGCGGAGTCGTTCGGCGGTTCGGGAGTCGGGAACCTGGGCGCGGTGGAGGCGACTGAGGAGCCGTGGCACGGGCAGCCCGCGTCGGCGGTATTGCAGCTTCCGCCGAGCGGGGTGTTGTGGCTGCTGGAGGAACGTCCGTCCACAGCGGACTGAGTCTCGCCACCGCCGCCCCCCGCCCCCTTCGCACCGCCGACCGCCGCGGCGGGTCGTGAGGGGAACCCTGAGGGACTCAGAGTCCCTGAAGGTGGCCCTCACGGACGGACCCCGCCGCCCCGCGCACCGCTGCTGGCGTCCGTGAAGGGCTCCTTGAGGGAATCTGATTCCCTCAAGGAGTCCTTCACGACCCGCGTCACAGCAATCCGCGAGCCATGGCGTTCATCCCGGCCTGAAACCGGGTCGTGGCGTTCAGTTCGGTCATCAGCCGCTGGACCCGGCGCTGCGTCGTCCGTGCACTCCACCCGAGTGCGCGGGCGATCCCCGCGTCCGTCTGCCCGGACGCCAGCAGCGTGAGCAGCGCGGCGGCATCCCGATCCCCGCCGGTCAGCGCCCGGGTGATCGGCACCGCCCGGTCCCACTCCGCCTCGAAGAGCGTGACCAGCGCGTCCAGCAACGCCGACGCGTGAATGATGTACGCGGCGTCCACGACGTGCGGCGACGAGCTGATCGGGATCACTGCGACCTTCTCGTCCGCCATCACCATCTTGATCGGCAGCGTCGGCCGCACTCGCGATTTTTCGCCGTGGCTGGCCAGGATGTCACCGCGCAACCGGCCCGGCACGGCGATGGCGGCTTGCGCGTAAATGACCCGATACGCGATGCCCGCTTTCAGCCGGCGCTGTTCCGCGCCAAGGTTCGCGCCGGGCGGCTTCACGTACGGCGGCCGGTCGAAACCTCGGATCTGTGTCCGGGCCTCCTCCTGCAATCGCAGCACGCGGCTGTCGATGTTCTCCGTCCCGGTGACCACCTCGACCAGCTCCGCCGGATGCGTGAACCGGCTCGCCTCGCGGTGCACTTCCATCAGTTCTTCGATTTTCGCCCGTGCTTCGCGCAGTTCGGCGGCCCGTTCCGCGGCCAGCGCTCCGAGCGCGAGGTCGGGCGGCGCGGCGAGGTAGCGCGCCGGTCGTCCGGGCACGCGGCTCGCCAATCCGGCTGCGGTCAACCGGGAAAGCGCGCGCGAAACCTGCTGCGCGGACAGCCCGCACTGCTCGGCCACGTCGGCCGCCCGGGTGCGCGGATGCCCGACAAGCGCGGTATAGACCCGGATGTCCGCGGGCGGGAGGCCGAGCGCGGACAAATCCGGCGCGGCCTGGCGGGAATCCGCCACCTGGCGACTATTGGTCATGGTGGCTATCTTGCGCCACGCCGTCGCGGGCTGGGAAATTGATCCGACCACTGACCCCCGTCCCCCCGACCCGAAAGGGGGCGCTGTGTCTCGCGCCCGAACGTTCTCGCTGCGCCTCCTCGTCTCCACGGCCACCGCCGCGGTGACGCTGTGCGGCCTCGCCGCGGCTCCGGCTTCTGCCGCGCCGCCACCGGATCAGCCAGCCTCCAGACACGTCGCGATGCCGGACGGGGGAGCGATCACGCTCGCCGCCGACGGCACCGCGACCCGCACCGACGCCCGCGGCAAGACCGTCGCGAAAACCGTGCTTCCCCTTGCTCAAGGCACGTCCTCGCTCGGCGATTTCGCTCCGACCGACGACGCGGTCCGAGCCGCTTTCACCCGGCAGCAACCCAACGACGTCGTCCTGCAGCTAGCACCGTCGACGTCCGTGACGGGCCCGCCGATCGCGGCGGGCAAGCGGGCCGCTCGCACTTCCGACAACGTTGTCAACACCGCACTGACCGAAGTCGGCGCAACGTCAGTAGAGCCGGTTTTCCCTGATGCCACCGACGTTCCCGCGCTGTCGAAGACCGTCTTAGTGCACCTTCGCGGCTCCGACGCAACCGCCGCCGCGCAAAGGCTGTCGAAGACGCCCGGCGTGGTGAGCGCCCGCGCGAACCGCCGCGTGTCCGCGATGTCCACCGGCCCGATCCCGGTGCCGCAACCGTCCGTCCAGGCCGCACAACACGCACAGCAGAAGCAAGCGCAGGCCAAACCGCCCGCGCCGCTGCCGGACAACTACGGCGTCAGCTCGTCGGCCGAGAGCTACCTCAACGCCGGCGGCACCAACGCACTCGGCGCGTACAGCCTGCTGAAATCGAAGTACGGCCAGCTTCCCGGCACCGGCCAGATCATCACGAACGTCTCCATCGGCGACCTGACCGACCAGAGCATGGCGGACGCGGGCGACCAGTACGTCGCCGCCTACGGCCCGACGACGATCGTCCGCGACGGCCAGCGGTACCTCGATCTTCCGTCCATGCCGCTGATCCCGACCTACACCGCGAGCCCGTCCGGCCGCCTGGACCCGCTCGGTTCGGCGGAAGGCCAGGACCCGGGGCTCGGCGAAGTGCTGCTCGACTTCGGCGTGATGGCCCCGCTCCCGCACGACGCGCAACGGCCGGACGCGGTCGGGTCCGGCTACACGGATCTGCTCGGCATCGCGCCGGGCGCGCAGTACCGGCTCGTCGTGCCGCAGGAGCCGACCGTCGACCAGATCGCGGTTTCGCTGCTGGCCGCCGCCCGGCAGACGCCGCGGCCGAACGTGATCACGGCGAGCCTCGGCGAGGGCACCGACACGGTCGGCTTCCCCGGCCGGTACCTCGAAGACGATCCGCTGCTGCAGTCCGTCGTCAGCACGATCGTGCACCAGTACCACATCGTCGTCACCATCTCGGCCAACGACGGAACCCGGCTCTACACGCCCACCGCGGTCGGCCCGGACGGCGGCAGCACGCCCACCGACGTCGCCCGCAACGCCGATGACACCACCGACATCGACGACGACGCGTACTCCACGACTCCGACGAAGGTCCTCGACAGCGGCGCGATCGCGGTCGGCGGCACGACGCTGGACGACACTCTGTCGGTACCGCAGCGCGCAGGCACTCCCGCCGCGCACAACCCGACGTACGCGACGACCCGCTTCAACGGCAGCGCGGCTTACTCGTCCGGCTTCGGCTCGCGGGTCAACATTTCCGCACCCAGCGACGGAATTCTCGTCTACCAGCACCCTCTGCGCGGCTCCGCCCACGACGTGAGCCCCGTGCTCAACGGCGGCACCTCGGCCTCCGCGCCGATGACCGCCGCCGCGGCCGCCGTCGTGCTTCAAGCGGCGAAACTGAGCGGCCGCCCGATGAACCCGCTCGACGTCCGCAACGTGCTGACGCATTCGGCGCGACCGGTGTCGACCCCGCCGCAAGCAGACCGGCCGGTGACCGTCGGACCGCAGCTCGACGTGACCGCCGCTGTCCAGTCCGTACTCGGCGTCCACGCTGCTCCGGCCATCGCGCGGGTTTCGGTCGCACACCGGGTGACCACCGGCGGTCTCGGCGCTTCGTTCCTGGAGGACGCACCGGACGGCCGGATCGACCTCGCCACCAACGGCACCGGCGAAGGCCTGGTCGGACCGGTCACGATCGGAGCCGACGTCGTGGGGGCACCGCCGGGCGCGTCGTATGCGCTGAAGATCGGCGGCAAGGAGTTCCGCTCAGCGGTACCCGCGGTCCGGCTGAGCCCGGCAGAGATCCTTGCTGCGGCCGGAATGCCCGTGGTAGCGACAACAGACCGGAGCGTGCCGGTCACCTTCGAAGTCCGCATCGGAGGCTGGCCGATCGCGTCAGCCACCCGCACGCTGACCTTCGGCCCGACCGACGGCACCTACGCCGAAGCGCAGGCCCCGGTCGCGTCCGCGACTGTCCACAGCGGACAGTCAACGAGCGTGCACTACGACCTCACCGGCGTCCGCAACCTGTCGAACCCGCAGCTGGTCGTGTCGACACTCGGACACTGGAGCCCGGTCAGCGCACCGCTGTTCGGGACCACGTTCACCGCGCCGCTGACCGCGACGTCCGGGGATGTGCTGGTGCCGGCGTCGGCGTTCGCCTCCGGCGGAGGGATCTACGGCATCGGAATCGTGCAGCGCTCGGTAACCGGCAGCGTCGGCGATCCGGTGTACGGCGAGTTCACCGCGGTTCGTGTCGGTGGCGCTGCTGGGCAACGGCCCGACGCGCCCATCCTCGGCACCGGGCACCACGCGGAGATCACCCGTGCCGCACCAGGGTTCTCTGTTGGCTACGACGTGCGCGGCATCCGCGGCGCGACCGGCGCGGCGGTCGAGTTCTCCGCACCCGCGCCGACGCTGTTCAAGTCGCTCAACACCGTGACGAACGCGAACGGCGACAGCAGGGACGCAGGCGGTCCGAGCGCCGGATCGGTTGCCTACCAACAGCTTCCCGGTCGCAACGGTACGGCGTCGCTGGACGCGGGCAAGCTTGGGCTCGGGGGTTCGCTGTCCTACAACGTCCGCGTCTTCGCGACCGACGCGCACGGACGGATCCTCGGCCAGGCTTCGCCGACGTCGTTCCTCACTGTCGATGACGGCCTCGCGCCAGGCGACACCGTGGTGACGAGCTTCGCCGCGTCGGCCACCGGAACGTCGTACGTCGCGCTGCGCGAACCCGGCGCGGGGGAGTCGGTGCGGGAGTACGACACCGCCAAGGGCACCTACGGGCGGGCAGTCGCCAGTGACGCGTCGCCGGACCGCGGGTACCAGGTCCTCGGCGCTGATCCCGACGCGCATCGCCTGGCGCTGCTGCACTTCGGCGGTGATCAGTCCACTGTGGAGACTTACGACACGGCGTCGGGCAAGCTCGTCGCCAGCGCCTCCGCAACCGGGTACTCGCTCGACGGCGGACGGGTAGACCCGGTGCGACACCGGGCCGCGCTCCTGGCGCACCACGACGGCGACAACGCCGACACGGTGTTCCCGCTCGACCTCGGCACCGGCACGTTCGGCAAGCCCTTGCCCGCCGACCCGCCGGGCGTGGGAGCAGGCGCGTACCAGATGCTCGAGCTCGACCCGGCGAACGGTTACGTCTACCTGAGCCGGGCCAACAGCAGCCTGATCTGCTTCAGCGGCGGCACCGGCCCGGTGGCGCGCGTCGACCTGAACTCCGGAGAAGTCCGGCGGGCGGACGGCGGCAGCGGGTGTGCCACGGGGCTGGCGGTCGACTCCGGAGCGGGGCGGATCTACCAGTCGGACTACCGCGCGATCAGCCTCAACATCGTCGGCACGTCGTCGCTGGTGTCAGTGGACGAGGCGACCCTGGCGTCGGCGGGCACCATCGGCGTGCGCAAGCAGAAGGGCGGGTTCCTGGCGGTCGACGGCGAGCACCACCTCGGGCTGGAGGCGTTCCGGACGCCGCCGGTGCTGTCGCAGTTCGGCAAGGTCGGCGGCGTCGTCACCGACAACAACGCGACGAGCCAGTTCGCGGTCGTCGACCTCGCCGCCGGGAAACCGGTGGCGGTGGTGCCGGGCCTGAACTTCGTGGCCGGCCCGTTCGGCGGAGAGTTCGACCCGCTGACCGAGCGCTCCGCCCAGCTCGACCCGGCCGGCCGCATCGGCTGGGCGCCGTCGGCGGACGGGCGTCAGTTGCAGCAGTTCCGGTACTGACCAAGCCGGATGGCCGGACCGCTTGCCCGTCCGGTCATCCGGCCTTGCCCGGAAATGCTTCCGGAGCGCCTTTCCCCAGCCCTGGTCGGAAAATGACCCACGGAACGTCTTGCCGGTGAAGACACTGGTGGGCATACTTTGTTGCCATCCACAACAAACCCGGGGTGGCGCCGCCAGGCCGCCCCTCGAGTGATTGAGGGATGACGATGACGTCCACGCACACCTCCTCCCGCTGGCGGCGGCTCGCGATTCCTGCGGCGCTCGCCGTCGCCAGTGCGGTCGCGCTGACGCCCGCGGGGAACGCCGCCCCCGCCGCCGCTCCGGCCGCCGGGTTCTCCGACGACTTCGACGGCCCGGCGGGCGCGCCCGCCGACGGGGGCAAGTGGAGCTACGAAACCGGCGACAACAACGGCAACAACCACGAACGGCAGTGGTACACCTCCGGCGCGGCGAACGGCGCGCTCGACGGCCAAGGCCACCTCGTGATCACTGCCAAGAAAGAGAACTCCGGCAACAACTGCTGGTACGGCGCTTGCCAGTACACCTCGGCGCGGCTCAACACCGCGGGCAAGTTCAGCCAGGCGTACGGGCACCTGGAAGTGCGGATGAAACTGCCGCGCGGGCAAGGAATGTGGCCCGCGTTCTGGATGCTCGGCGGCGGGCAGTGGCCGGACGACGGCGAGATCGACGTGATGGAGAACATCGGCAAGGAGCCGAACACCGTGCACGGCACGATCCACGGCCCTGGCTACTCGGGAGCCGGCGGTATCGGCGCGGCGTTCAACGGCCCGAACTTCTCCGACGATTTCCACACCTACGCGGTCGACTGGTCGCCGAACAAGATCGTCTGGCTGGTCGACGGGCAGGCCTACCAGACCCGCACCCCGGCGGACCTGAACGGCAAGAAATGGGTGTACGACCACCCGTTCTATCTCATCTTGAACCTCGCGGTGGGCGGCGACTGGCCGGGAGACCCGGACGGCAACACCCAGTTCCCGCAACAGCTGGTGGTCGACTACGTGCACGTGAGCTGACCACCCTCGCCGCCGGAACCCCGGCGCGGAGAAGGCGCGGTCTCCGCGGCCCCGTCCGGCGCAGCCCACTCTGTGCCGGGCGGGGTTTTCCGTGCCTCGGGGCGCCGCCGGGCGGGTACACAGCTTCCGCACGGACCACGGCAAGGAAAATCTCAGGTACCGGGTGTTTGCTGAGCTGGCGGAGGGTCACGAGACGCGGGAGCGGACCATGAACGAGCAGGAGCGAGGCGGGCAGGACCAGGGACAGCCCGGCTACGGCGGACAGGCGTATCCCTATTCGCCGGGAGCGGGTCAGCCGTATCAGCAAGGCTGGGGACAGCAGCAGGCCTGGAACCCGCCGCCCGGTGCGTACGGCCCGCAGCCCGGCGGCCAGTACGCCGGTCAGCCGCACCCGACGCAGCAGTTCGCCACGCCGTACCACCGGCCGCAGCGGGCCAGCCATCCGTTGCGGACCGCGGCCGTCACGGTCGGCGCGATCGCGTTGTCGGTCGCCGTCGGGCTCGGGGTCGGGCACTTCGTGTGGACGCCGTCCGCGCCGCCGGGCGTTTCCGGGAACCAGAACTTCGGCTCGATCGGCAACCAGACCAACCCGTCGAACACGGCCATCGACCCGCAGGCGATCGCGAAGAAGGTCAGCGCGGGCATCGTCAACATCAACACCGAGCTGGGCTATCAGGGCGCGGCCGCGGCGGGCACGGGCATCGTGCTCACCGCCGACGGCGAGGTGCTCACGAACAACCACGTCGTCGAGGGCGCGACCAGCATCAAGGTCACCGACATCGGCAACGGCCAGACGTACACCGCGTCCGTGCTCGGCTACGACCGCAGCCACGACGTCGCGGTGCTCAAACTGAACGACGCGTCCGGGCTGGCGACGGAGGCGCTCGGCGATTCGTCCTCGGTCAAGGTCGGCGACGCGGTCGTCGGCCTCGGCAACGCCGGCGGCGCCGGGGGAGCGCCGATTCCCGCCGGCGGCCGGGTGACCGCGCTGAACCAGTCGATCACCGCGTCCGACGAATCGAACAGTTCGTCCGAGCAGCTGAAGGACCTGATCCAGGTCGATGCGAACATCCAGTCCGGCGATTCCGGCGGCCCGCTCGTGAACGCGCAGGGCCAGGTCATCGGCGTGGACACCGCGGCATCGGCCGGGTACCAGTTCAACGGCGGCGGCGGGCGGCGCAGCCACGGCGGGCTCGGCAACGGCTTCCCCGGCAGCGGCTCGCAGGGCGGCTCCCCAGGCGACTCGCAGGGTTCTCAGGGCAATGGCTCGCAGGGGTCCGGCGGGAACGAGGGCTACGCGATCCCGATCAACCAGGCGATCTCCATCGCCCACCAGATCGTCGGCGGCACCGGTTCGGACACTGTCCACATTGGAAAGAGCGCGTTCCTGGGCGTGACCGTCAGCGATGCCGGACAGCAGCAACAGCAACAGCAGCAGGGCGGATCCGGCTCAGGCGCGGCGATCCAGCAGGTAGTCCCCGACGGCGCGGCCGCGAAGGCAGGCCTGGCCGCCGGCGACGTGATCACCGCGGTGGACGGCAAAGCAGTCGACTCGCCCACCACGCTGACCACCCTGATGGACCAGCACCACCCGGGCGACAAAATGACCGTGACCGTCGTCGACCAGACCGGTCAGCAGCAGAACGTCACCGTCGTGCCCGCCGAAGGCCCCGTGGGCTGACCTGCCGGGTTATCCGGACGGCTGAGTTCAGTCGTCCGGATAACGCGTGTCCAGCGAAACTTCCTCCCACGCCGCGAGATCCGCGAGCTGCTGCTCCAGCTTCGCCCGGATCCGGTGCACCGCCTCAGGCCCGAGCGGCAGCCGCAGCGGCGCGTCCGGCGTGTCGACCAGTTTGAGAATGGCCTCGGCAGCCTTCGCCGGATCGTTCGGCTGCGCGCCGTCCTGCGCGGAAAACCGTTGGCGCATAACGCCCGCCGGAGTGTCGCGGTAGTCCT
Source organism: Amycolatopsis sp. NPDC059235 (assembly GCF_042754125.1). Classification (NCBI taxonomy): domain Bacteria; kingdom Bacillati; phylum Actinomycetota; class Actinomycetes; order Pseudonocardiales; family Pseudonocardiaceae; genus Amycolatopsis; species Amycolatopsis sp. NPDC059235. The sequence continues at coordinate 2,078 of NZ_JBHZAG010000017.1, read as the reverse complement.
CGATGGGCTCGGAAAACGTCATCGACCGCCCGGCGAAGTCCGTCCGGAACGGCCCCGGTTCCACCAGGCTCACCCGGATCCCGAGCGGCGCGACCTCTCCGGCGAGCGCCTCGGACATGCCTTCCAGAGCGAACTTCGACGTCGCGTACAACGCGTGCCCCGGGTTTCCGACCACCCCGCCCACCGACGACAACTGCACGATGTGCCCGCTGCGCTGCGCCCGCAGATGCGGCAGCACCGCGCGCGTGACGTTCAGGACGCCGAAAACGTTGGTCTCGAGCACCTGCCGCGCCTGCGCGTCGGTCAGTTCCTCAAGCGCGCCGACCAGCCCGTGCCCCGCGTTGTTGACCAGCACGTCAATCCGCCCGTACTCGCTGATCGCCGCGCTCACCGCCGCTTCCACGGACGCCGGATCCGTGACATCCAGCCGGGCGGTGAACGTCTTCAACCCGTCGAGCGCCGTTGTGTCGCGCGCCGTGGCCACGACCTTTTCCCCGCGTGCCAGCACAGCTTCCGCGAGCACGCGGCCGAACCCGCTGCTCGCTCCCGTGATGAACCAGACGCGACCGGACATGCGGACCTCCCCAGGACCAGATAGCTTGATACTCAAACCAAACTACCTTGAGCTTCGAGGGAGTGTCCAGTTGGACTCAGTGGGGGCGGGCCTGCCCGAATGGCTGGCCGTGATGCCGGGCGGCGTGGATCCGCAGGTCGAGGCGGCCCGGCAGCGGATCGGCAGGCTGTCGAGGCAGTTCGAGCAGGTGCTGCGCGGCGTCGCGGAGGAGTACGGCTTCAGCACGGGGGATTGGCAAGCGCTGTCGGCTCTGCACCGATCCGGCCGCGCCGCGGTGCTGACGCCGAAAGAACTGGGCGACCGCCTTGGCGTCACCTCCGGAACCGTCACCGTTCGCATCGACCGCCTGGAACGAGCGGGGCTGGTAGAACGCGTCGCCGCGGGTTCGGACGGCCGAAGCCGCCCGATCCGCCTGACCCGCAAAGGCCGCGCCCGCTGGGCCGCCGCCACGAAGAAACGCACCGACCGTGAACAGGCCCTTTTCACGTCGGCCCTGGGCGCGGACGGCCTGTCCGAGCTGAACGTCCTCCTGTCCCGCCTGCTGACCAGCTTCGAAACCGAACTCGGCCCGTCCTCCCCGCACGACGCCCTCCGCCCGGACTGACACTTTTTGTCGGTGGTCGGCGCTAGCGTGAGCGGTACCTGACTGGAGGGACTATCCGATGACCACGCTCGACAACCGCCCGAACACCGCATTGCTCGTCGTCGACGTACAAAACGGCGTCGTCGCAGACGCGCACGAACGCGACGCCGTCGTCTCGAACGTGGCCGCCCTGGTGGACAAAGCCCGCACGGCGGAGGTCCCCGTCGTGTGGGTCCAGCACTCCGACGAGGGCCTGGAGAAAGGCAGCACCGAATGGGCGCTGGTCCCGGAGTTGACGCCCTCGCCCGCCGAACCCCTGATCGAGAAGTCCTACGGTGACTCCTTCGAAGACACCAACCTGGAATCAGTCCTCGCCGACCTGAAGGTCGGTCACCTGGTGGTGAGCGGAGCCCAAACGGACGCCTGCATCCGCTCCACCCTCCATGGAGCCTTCGCCCGAGGCTACGACGCGACCTTGGTGAGCGACGCTCATACGACGGACGACCACACGGAGTGGGGCGCGCCGTCGCCGGCGCAGGTCATCGCGCACACGAACCTGTACTGGACCCACCAGTCCGCTCCCGGCCGGACCGCGGGCACGGTGGTGACGGAGGAGGTCGCTTTCAAGCCTGGGGCGTGAGGCCGTTCGCCGCTCTGTCCAGCGGCAGGAACGGCGGCGCGGGTTCCCCGCGGACGAGGCCGCGGGCAAGACCGGTGCCTGACGCTGTCGCCGCCTTGCCCCGTGGTGCCACCGCTGGCACGGTCGCCACGGACAAAGTCGCCTTCAACCGGAACGTTGACGCCGCCGCCCGCGTGTCGGACCGTCGCCGGGAGCCGGGAGCCGGGAGCCGGGAGCCGGGAGCCGGGAGCCGGGAGCCGGGAGCCGGGAGCCGGGAGCCGGGAGCCGGGAGCCGGGAGCCG
>NZ_JBHZAG010000016.1:0-133359 GCF_042754125.1 Amycolatopsis sp. NPDC059235 | reverse complement strand
GCGGTAAATTTGCCTTTACACGCCACCCCAGACCGCATTTTGGCTTCGTATCGGGGTGCGGGGGGGGTGTGGGTGCCTGGTTTCGCTGGGTGCGCTGGCTGCGGTTTTGTGGGTGGGCGGGTCCGTAAAAGGACTCCTTGAGGGAAGCTATGTCCCTCAAGGGGCCCCTCACAACCGGCAGCTGTCCGTGAGGGGAACCCTGAGGGACTCAGAGTCCGTGAAGGTGGCCCTCACGGACTTGGGCAAGTCCCCCCGGGGGGGGTCCGTCGGGAGGAGCGGCGGAGGCGAGCGCAAGCGGTGCAGCGGCGGCAGTGTCCTGGTGCGGTGGTGCGGTGCTGCGCGACATAGCAAAGCGGGCCAGTCCTCAAAGGACCGGCCCGCTCAGCTAGTGCGTATTACCAAAGGGGTAAATCAGGCGTTGCTCCGACGGCGGCGAACCACCAGGATCATCGCGCCGCCGGCAACGACAAGAGCCGCGCCGATGCCGATCGGCAGGGCGGCGTTCACGCCGGTGTTCGCCAGCGGGGTCTGGCCCGAGTTGTTGCCGCCGGCCGCGGGGGCGGTCGTCGCGGGCGCGGTGGTCACCGGGCCCGTTTCGGTCCAGGTGCCGGTCGCGGCGGCTTCGACGGTGCTCTTCTGCGACTGTGCCACGATCAGCGACTGCGCCGGCTTGTCCGCGTAGTTCTTGGCCACGAACAGGCGGCCGGTGTTGACGTCACCAGCGGCCTTCACCGCGAGTTCGGCCGTGCCGGGCTTCGCGTCCTTCGGGACGTCCAGGAACAGCTTCGTGCCGTTCTTGATCGCCGAGGACTTGACCTCCTGGCCATTCTCGCCGACGACCTTCACGCCCTCGGGGAGCTTGCTCGTGAAGTCGGTGACGCTGCCGGTCGTTGCGACGGTGAACGGGCCGATCTTCGTGCCCGCTTCGCCGCTCGCCTTGGCCGGCGTGATGCTCAGCGTCGGCTTCTTCTCCTCGACGCCGGTGTTCGCGTCGCCGGTCAGGTAGTTGTACAGCGCGAGGACGTCGGCCGCTTCGTCCGCGGAGCCGTTGGCCAGCGGGTTTTCGGCGTCGAGGTCCTTGCCGTCGCTGTAGTGCCACACCGCGGCCTGCGTCGCGGTCAGCGCTTCCTTCGTGGACAGACCGTCGTGGAGCTTGGCGCCCTTGTCGGTCAGCGTCTTCTCGAGCGACGCCGCGTCCGTGGAGGGGTAGCTGTGGTGCAGCACCCAGTTGATGTTCTTGTTGTTCTTGCGGAACGGCGACTTCGCGTCGGGGTAGTCGTTCCAGGCGTGTTCGACCATCGTCTCGCCGAAGCGCGCGCCGACCTCGATCTGCACGCAGTACATCTTCGAGACGGCGCCGTCGGACAGCTTCAGGTTGAACAGCGTCGTCTGAACCGTGCCCTTGCCGGCGACGTTGACGTCGAAGCCCGAAGTGCCGCCGTGCTCCAAGGTGCCCGAGGCCGCGCCGCTGCGCGCCGTGGGGGCGTTGTCGTCGGCGAGGGCGACCGGCGCGGCGATCATGAGCGCCGCTGCCGCGGAAGCCACCGCGGCCCCTCCCCGGACCAGAATTGACCTGCCGTGCATGCTTTCTCCCATCCAGTCCCGAACCACGAACGACGGACCGCGTGAGACCACATCTCCCCGACCACGACGGCCACCAATTCGGGTGAAGAATCCACCCAGTCAAGCGATGGCGAAGCATACACAGGGCTCACATGTGCACTGTGGGTGGTCCCCTGAATGCGCTTTCATACCACCAGTCGGAGTCGTTCCTCCCCTTGCGTTGCTCTGGGTAGGTGTGCGCGGAGCTGCGGGAACACCGGGAAACGGCCCACGAGAAAGGACGCACAACGATGCTCACGCGACCCCCGGCGGACGTGCTGGCCGCGTTCGGCTGCGACCGCGATCCGGTTCGGCTGGAAGGCGGGAAAGGCGGGACTTGGCGCGCCGGGGACGTGGTGCTGAAACCGGTGGAGTTCGCTCCGGAAACGCGATGGCGGGCGGAGGCGCTCGCGGCGGTGACCGGCTCGGCGGAGTTTCGGATTGCCCGGCCGTTGCGGACTCGCGACGGCGGCTGGATCGCCGGAGAGGGAGCCGACGGCCGGAATTCATCCGGCGGCAACCCTGTCGCGCAGGGGTGGGAGGCCAGCCGGCTGGTTCCCGGTCGCTTGGACACGTCCCGGCCCGACGACGCCATTCGGGCCGGGATCGCGTTTCATCAAGCGATCGCGCAGCTGCCCCGGCCGGAGTTTCTCGATCGCCGGACTGATCCCTGGGCGATCGGGGATCGGGTCGCTTGGGAGGAGTTGCCGCCCGATGCCTCGGCGGCCGCCCGACGCCTTCTCGACCCGCTGCTCGCTGAGCGGAAGCCGGTCGAACTACCCGCGCAGGCGGTGCACGGCGATCTCCCCGGCAACGTCCTCTTCGCACCGGGAGAGCCGCCCGCGGTGATCGACTGGTCGGTCTACTGGCGTCCCCCGGCCTGGGCCGCCGCGGTGGCGGTCGCCGACGCATTGTGCTGGTACCAAGCGACTCCCGATCTCATCGACCGCTGGGCACAGTTGCCCGAATGGCGGCAGATGCTGATCCGCGCGCTCGTCTACCGGATCGTCACGCACGATCTGGCCGGACGCTGGACGCCCGACCAGATCGCCGCGTATCAGCCCGCCATCGCGGCCGTGCTCAGTTGACCAGGTTCTCCAGCGGCTCGCCCTTCGCGTAGTGCGCGAGCTGGCGTTCAGCCAGCCGCTTCGCGCGCGGGTAGAACGAGTCCGAACCGCCCGCGATGTGCGGGGTGATGATCGCGCCGTCAAGCGTCCACAGTGGATGGTCGGCGGGCAGTGGTTCCGGGTCGACGACGTCGAGCGCGGCGCGCAAGCGACCGGCGGAGACCTCGGCGGTGAGCGCGTCGGTGTCGACGGCGGTGCCGCGGCCGACGTTCACGATCAGGGCCGTGTCCGGCAGCAGAGCCAGCTCCGCGGTGCCGAAGAGGCCCTGGGTCTGCGGGGTGTCGGGCAGGACCAGCACCACGATGTCCGCGCTCGGCAGGAGGTCCGGCAGTTCGGCGATGCCGTGCACGCCGGAGCGAGCGGTGCTGGCTACCCGGACCACCTCGGCCTCGCCTGCTTCGAGGTACCGCTCGATGGCGCGGCCGATCGAGCCGTAGCCGACCAGCAGGACGCGGCAGTCGGCGAGCGAGCGCGTGTGCACCCGGTCCCACGAACCGGTCTGCTGCTGCGCGAACCAGCGCGGGAAATACCGTTGCGCGGCAAGGATGAGCGCGAGCGTGTGCTCGGCGACGCTGAGGTCGTGCAGGCCCCGGCCGTTCGCCAGCTGCACCTCGGACGGGATGAGCGACAGCAGGTTGTCGTAACCAGCCGACAGCGTCTGCACCGCGCGCAGCGACGGCAGCTGCGGGATGAGCTTCGCCGCCGCCGGGCCCTGGTCGTAGGGAAGGACGTAGAACTCGACGTCGTCGAGGCCGTCCGGCGGGGCACCGCGGCCGTCCCACACGACCGCGTTCAGTTCGGCCGGAACGGAAATGTCGGACCAGGGCACCAGTACACGCGCGGTCATGCTCGCCTTTCCTTCGTTTTCACCGGAACCGCGACGACCAGCGCCGCGGCTGCGGCCATTGTCCCCGCCAGCATCAGGAACGCGGCAGCCGTGCTGCCGGTGGCGGATTCGAGCCAGCCGACCAGGTAGGTCCCGAGGAACCCGCCGAGCGCGCCGGCGGCGTTGATCACCGCGACCGCCACCCCGGCGGTCCGCTGCGGCAGGAGTTCGGAAATCAACGCGAAGAACGGGCCGTATGGCGCGTACAAGGCCACTGCGGCGATTGCCAGCAGGACGAACGCCCACCAGAAATGTTGTTTGCCCAGCAGATACGAACCGTAGAACGCGACCGCCCCGGCGAGCAGCCACGGCCAGACGTATCGGCGACGCACGCCGGATCGGTCCGAGCTGCGCGAGTTGATCAGCATCGCCACCACGGCGAACGCATACGGAATCGCCGACAGCAAACCGGTCGCGCCGATTCCGGCGGACGAGCCCGCCTTGACGATCGACGGCAACCAGAACACGAAGCCGTAGACCCCGATGCTCCACAACAGATACTGCGCCGACAGCAGCAGAACCGCCTTGGACCGCAACGCTTCCCGCACCGGACGATCGGCCGGTTCCGGAAGCTGCGCCTGTTCCGCGGCGATCGCGCGCTCGATCGCGTCACGACCGGCCGGGTCGAGCCATTGCGTGCCGGCGGGCCGGTCGCGGACCTGCGCGCGGAACACGAAAGCCCAGATCAGCGCCGGGATTCCCTCGATGATGAACATGCCGCGCCAGGACGTCGCCTCGATCAAATACCCCGACAACGCCGACAGCCACATCACCGTGACCGGGTTGCCGAGGATCAGGAAAGCGTTGGCCCGTCCGCGTTCGGCCTTCGTGAACCAGCGCGCGAGCAGCACGACGAGCGCGGGCAGCACCGCCGCTTCCACCGCGCCGAGCAGGAACCGCACCACGATCAGCACCGGCACCGAGCTGAGCAGGCCCTGCGCGGTCGCCAGGACGCCCCACGCGAGCACCGACCAGAAGATCAAGCTCCGCACGCTGCGGCGGTCGGCGTAGAGGACGCCGGGGACCTGCAGCAGGAAGTAGCCGAGGAAGAACGACGCGCCGATCAGCCCGGACGTCGTGCTCGTGAGGTTCAGGTCCTCGGCCATGCCGCCCGCGGTCGCGATCGAGAAGTTCGACCGGTCGAGGTAAGCGAGGCTGTAGGTGACGAAGACGATCGGGATCAGCCGCAGCCACCGCTGCCTCCCGAGCGTGCCCGCCTGCTCGACGGTGTTCATCCGGTACTCCTGTCGCCGCTGACCCAAGTCCTTGACGCGCTTTCCGTAATATGGAAAGCTATTCCGCAATGCGGTGAGAGGCAGTGTGCGTCGCCGCGCCCGGGACGTCAAGGGGGTCCGATGGCGGACATGGTCGGCAAGGCTTTGCGGGTGCTGTCCCTGCTCGGCGGCTACCCCGAAGGCGTGCCGCTGTCCGAGCTCGCGCGCGCCGCCGGATATCCGGTGAGCACCACGCATCGGTTGCTCAGCTCCTTGCAGAGCGAGGGATTCGCGCGCAATGACCCGGTGTCGAAGCGGTATTCACTGGGGCTGCGGCTGTTCGAGCTGGGCCAGTCGGTGTCACAGGCGCGCGGGTTCGCCGGCGTCGCGCTGCCGGTGATGCAGAAGCTGTCGGCGGAGACCGGCGAGCCGACGCTGCTGGCGGTACTGGACGGGCACAACCAGGTTTACGTGCACTCGGTGCAGGGGTCGCAGCGGCTGCAGATCCGCGGCGAGCCGGGTGCGCGGGGGCCGTTGCACTGCACGTCGATGGGCAAATGCCTGGTCGCGTTCGCGTCGAACCGAGACGAGCTGGTCGCTTCGCTGGAGCTGCCGGAGCTCGGCCCGCGCACGATCACCGCGCGCGAGGCGTTCGCGGCGGAGATCGCGGCGGTGCGCGAACGCGGTTTCGCGATCGCCGACGAGGAGCACGAGGAAGGCATCCGCGCGGTCGGCGTTCCGATCAGGACGCCGGACGGGACCGCGATCGCCGCGTTGTCCACCGCGGCACCGGCTTATCGGCTGACCGTCGCGCAACTGGAGGAGTTCGTGCCCGCTTTGCGTGCTGCGGCGAGAGAGTTGGCGGCGTTGCTGCCCCGGTGAGGGCTTATTCGCCGATCTCGCCCTTGATCCACGACACGAGCTGATCCACGCGCGCCGCGGTTTCGGTGCCGGGCTGAGGACAGTCGGGGCCGAAGTTCTCGACCGCGATCAGCGTGTTCTTTCCCTTGATCGGCACGAAGAACGGCGAGCCCGAGTCGTCCGGGCACGGGCTGTTCTCGACGGTCCGCTTCTTCAGCGGCTCCAGGGTGATCTCGTTCTTGCGCACTTCGTCGACCTGGAAATCGCCGCGCTTGATGTGGTCGGTCTGCACAATGACCTTCGAGGACAGCGAACCCCAGCCGACGAAGGTCGTGTGCTGACCCGGATCCGGCGGGCCGTCCGGGAGCGCGAGCGGTTCGATGTCGGTGACCGGCTCGGACAGCTTGGCGAGCGCGAGGTCGTTGACCGCGGACTGGCGCGCGTCGACGATCTTCAGCACGTGCCCGCGCGGGTCGGAATCGGTGAGCTTCCCGATCGCGGCGGTCATCGTGTAGTCGGGTTTGCCGCTGACGCGGGTGCCGTCGAGGTCGTGGAAGCAGTGTCCGGCGGTGACGATCCATTGCGGGGCGATCAGCGAACCGCTGCAGCCGCCGGTGCGGACGCCGCCGCCCTTCTCCGGAATGTCCTTTGAGGACAGCTTGACGCTGAACGGGGTCGGGTGGTCGGGCAGTGCGGGCGCGGACGGCTGCGAGGACGCCGGGGCCTTGCCGCCGGTGCCGCCGCTGACCGTGCTGCTGGCATTGCCCGCGCTGCCGCTGGCACCGCGCGCGACGGCGACGTTCGACACCGGCTTGGCGGTCTCGGCCGCCGCGGTCCGCTGCAGGCCGACGTAAGCCCCGGCGAGCCCGGCCCCGAGGACCGTGGCGACGGCCACGGCACCCAGCCGAAGGCTCGCCCGCTGGGCGGAACGTGACTTTGCGTGCACCACGGGGTCCAAGATAGCGAAGTAGTTAACCCGAATGAGTGAGTGTGCCCGATTAATCCGGCGACCAGGGTAGAAACTGACGGCGTCGATACACCGGGTCGGGACTTGGTCACGGAATGCTAACGGCGCGGGGGTGTTTTGCCTGGAGGCTGGGCCGTTCGGACGCCGGGGGCGGATTGCGGGAGTTGCTCCCGATCAGCGGGACATTCGGGCGGCGGTTTCGGCCTTGCGGCCGGGGCTGCTCCGCGCTGGGGTGACATTGAGTGCATGCCGCGCCGTCGAGGTGGCGTTCGGGGCGCAAGGGAAAGTCCGTGAGGGGAACCCTGAGGGACTCTGAGTCCCTCAGGGTTCCCCTCACGGACATCTGCAACATCTCGCACGCGGAGCGGGCGGGCGGGCACGCGGAGCGGGCGGGCGGGCACGCGGAGCGGGCGGGCACGCGGAGCGGGCGGCGGGCGCTCGGGGTTTCCCAATGCGCCCGAACGGCTTTCGGCGCGCGACCTCAGTCGTGCGGTATCGGATGAGTCTCGCGCACAGCCGCCGGGCGAGGCTTAGTTCAGCAGGGCGAGCCGGTCCACCAGAACTTCCAAAACGTCCTCCGGCCAGGGGAACATCGGGGCCGCCGGGCGTAGTTCGGCCAAGCCGTGCAGTCCGGCCCACAGCGCCGTCGCGTCGGAGAACGCGGAGGTGCTGCGCGACAGACCGGCGTCCGCGCAGTCCTGCACCGCTTGCGCCAGCAGGGCGAACACGTCCTGTCCGATCTCCTCCGCCGCCGGGGCCATCTCCGGATTCTCGGCCGCCCGCGCGGCATTCCACACGCCGCCGAACAGGATGCGGTAGCGCTTCGGGCGCTCGAGCGCGAAGTCCAGGTACGTCGTGCACACCGAGCGCAGCCGCGCGTCCGGCCGGTCCGCCCTGGCCAATCCGGCTTCGATGCGTTCCTTCAGCTCGGCGAACGCGTCCTGCACCACGGCGAGCAGGATCTGGTCGCGGTCGGCGAAGTGCCGGTAGATGGACGGCGCCGCGATGCCGATCCGCCGGGCCACCGCGCGCAGGGTGACCGCGTCCTCCCCGCCGCCTTCGTCGAGGATCTCGGCCGCCGCCCGCACGATCTCCTCCCGCAGCCGGGCGCCTTCGCCCCGACGGTTCCGGGCGCGTCCTTCTGGTGCGTTCACGACCGCAAGTTTACAGCTGTTAGCGAGATGAGTTTACAAGCGTTAGGTTACGCATCTATGATTACAGCTGTAAGTCGAACTCGGAGAGGGAACGTCATGAAGAAGATCCGCAACGTCGTCGTCGGTGGAGTTGTCGCTGTCCTGGCCGCGCTCACCTCGGGCAGCGTCGCTCAGGCCCAGGTCAGCCAGCGAATCCCGCACGTCGTCAAGGCCTGGGCGGACGCCTGGAACAGCGGCGACGCCGCCAAGATGGCCTCGTTGTTCACCGACGACGGCACCTACCAGGACAACGCCTTCCAGGTCGCGATGAGCGGGCAGGAAGGCGTCGCCAACTGGGTCGAGATCACCGAGAGAAGCATCCGGAACGCACACGTCGACGTACAGGACGCGTTCCGCTCCGGCGACCGGATCGCGGTGCGCTGGACGTTCTCCGGCACCGACACCGGGGCCTTCGACAAGACCCGGCCCGCCACCGGCAAGTCCTTCCGCGTCCCGGTCAGCACGCTGATCGACCTGCGCGGCGAGCGGATCCGCCAGCTCACCGACTACTACAACCTCGCCGACGTCCTCCGCCAGGTCGGCCTCCCGGCGGGTCCGTGGACGCCGCCGGGAAGCTGAGGGCCTACGCGGCGGGCAGGTACCGCGGCGCCTGCCGCGCGTGCGAAGCCTGCTCGTACGCGTAAGCGAAGCCCAGCAACTGCGCATCGTGGTATTTCGTGCCCACAAACGAAACGCCGACCGGCAGCTGGCCCGCGAATCCGGCGGGCACGGTGATGTTCGGGTAACCGGCGACGGAAGTGTTGCGAGTACTGCTCAGGAATCTCGCGTCGCCCGGGCGGTCCAGCGGCGAAGCGGGCAACCCGCTCAGCGTGACGATCGCGTCGAGGCCGTTTGACGCCAGCACGTCGTCGATCGAACGTTGCGCGATGCCGGTCGCGGCGGCACGGTGGCGACGGTAGGTCTGGTCGTTCAGGTTGCCGTCGGTCGCGTTCGCTTCGACGAAGAGATTTTGTTCGAACAGCGGCATTTCGACGTCGCGGTGCTGGTCGTTGTAGGCGATCAGCTCGGACAGGTTCCGCGGGTGTTCGCCGGGGGTCGTGGCGAGGTAGGCGTTCAGGTCGTGCTTGAACTCGGTCAGCAGCGCGGGCAGGAGATCCGGTTTGACTGACCAGGAGATGTCCTCGACGTCTGCCCCGTCGACCACCGTCGCGCCTAGCGAGCGCAGAGTGTGCACTGTGGACTCGAAGATACGGTCGGCTTGCTGGTCGATGCCGGTGTGACCCTTTCGCCAGACACCGATTCGCTTGCCGCGCAAGGCGTTGCGATCCAGGAGAATGTTCTTCGGGATCGCAGCACCGGCTGAGGCTGGGTCCGCGTCGGCGAGCACGGAGAGGGTGAGCGCGGCGTCGGTGACGTTGCGCGCGATCGGCCCGGGGGTGTCGTGCTGGGCGGTGATCGGCACGACGCCGCTGCGGCTCACCGCGCCGAGGCTGGTTTTCACGCCGACGGTCGAGGTCGCGGCCGCCGGGCACACGATCGAACCGTCGGTCTCGGTGCCGATGGCGACTGTCGCGAGACCGGCCGCCGCGGCGACAGCCGAGCCGCTTGACGAACCGCAGGGGCTGCGGTCCAGCGCATAAGGGTTGCGCGTCTGCCCCGAGACCCCGCTCCAGCCGGGGATTTGCGCGGTCGAGCGGAAGTTCGACCATTCCGACAGGTTCGTTTTGCCGAGCACCACCGCACCAGCGGCGCGCAGGTGCTGGACCAGGACGGCGTCTTTCGCCGGACGCGAGCCGAGCATCGCGGTCGAGCCGGCGGTGGTGGTCTGCCGATCCGCGGTGTCGGTGTTTTCCTTCAGCAGCACTGGGATTCCATCCAGGGCACCACGAGAGGCGTGCGTCCGGCGGCGGGCGTCGCTCTCCTTCGCCGCCGCCAGTGCGTCCGGATTGGTTTGCACGACGGCGTGCAACCGAGGGTTCAGCTCTTCGATGCGGCGCAGGTAGCCGCGCGTCAGTTGTTCCGACGTCAACTGCCCGCGGTCCATCGCGCGCTGCAGATCGGGAATCGTGGACTGGTCGAGGAAGCGGGCCGGCGAGGCGTCCGCCGCGGCGGGCAGGAGCAGGCCCGCCGCGGTGAGGACTGCCACCGAAAGCTGTTTCAGCAAGGTTTTTCCTTCTTATTCGCGGAGGCCGATGGCGTCGATGGGCTTGGCGCGCAAGGTGACCCGAGTGGACAGACCGAGCGAAACCAGGCTGAGCAGGAAAGCTCCGGCGATGATTCCGCCGAACACCGCGGGCGTTCCGGACGGCAGCGGTGTGCCGCGCGTCGCGAGATTCAGCAGTACCAACGGAATCGCCGCTACCACCGTGCCGAGCAACGCAGCGACTCCGGCGGTCGTCAACGCTTCCAGGCGCATCATCCGCACGACCTGGCCTCGCGTGGTGCCGATCAGCCGCAGCAGCGCGAATTCCCGCGATCGCTGCGCCGTGGTCATCACCAGCGTGTTGGCCACCGAGATCACCACATAGCCGAGGATCACGCCGACCGCGACCAGGTTCAGGTAGAACTGCTGCTGGCTCGCGGAGTTGGCCGCGGCGGACACCGTGGAGCCGGGCGCGACGGTCAGGCCTGGATAGCGAGTGCTGAGCTCGCGGAGCGCGGCGGTCATCGCGGCCGGGTCGGCATTCGGGTCTTGGCGCACCAGAACGGAATTGTCCATCCGGTCGCCGGTGTGCGAGCGGGCCAGGTCGGCAGGCAGGACGTACTCGCCGAACGCCTGGTTGTGCGTGTAGACCGCGACCAGTTTCACCTTCGCGGGGCGGCCGTCGGCGAACCAGAAGTCGACGTCGTCGCCGATTTTCTTGTCGTACCAATCGGCTTCGCCCTTGCTCATCGCGACGGTGTCGCCGCGCAGGTCGGCCAGATTCCCCGACACCACCCCGAGATCGAGCACGCCGCGCACCTGGTCGCCGTCCAGCCCCTGCGCCGGGTACTTCATGACGCGCAGGCGCTTCTCCTCGGGGACCGTGGTGACGACGTCGGTGCGGACCACCGAGGTGGCCGCCGCGACGCCCGGGATCGCCCGTGCCGCCGCGGCGACTTCCGGGGACAGCGCACCGGTGGTGCTGGTCAGGACGTGGTCCGCGGTGGTCGACCGGACGGCCTGTTCCTGCCTGGCCGCCGCGGACGACGTCTGGCTGTAGAACATCGAGATCGCGAAGGCGACCGCCAGCATCACCGGAGTCACCGCCGACGCGAGCCGCCGGGCGTTGGCCTGGTTGTTCGCGGCCGCCAGGTAGCCGCTGATCCGCGAGACGCCGGAGTAGACCGGGGCGATGATTCGGGTCATGAAGGCGACCACCTTCGGCCCGAGCACCGAGAGCCCGATCACGACCACCAGCGCGGACATCGAGGAGGCCGCGAGCGCACCGTCGCCGGTCACGTACATCGGGACGGTCGCGCCGCCGAAGCCGGCCAGCACCAGCAGCCACCCGATGAGGAGGCGGCTGCGGCCGAGTTCACGACGTTCGACAGCTGCCTCGCCGAGCGCTTCGATCGGGCGGATCGAGGACGGACGCCGCGCCGCCGACCAGGCGGCCAGCCGCGCCGCGCCCAACCCGAGCAAGAACGCGACGACGAGCGGGACCGGGCCGACCGCGAGGTCGAAGTCCGGCGGAATCACGCCGATCTGGGAGAAGGCGTTGCGCAGTCCGTAGGCCACGCCGACGCCCAAGCCCGCGCCGAACACTCCGGCGGTGACGGCGATCAGCATGGTTTCGGCGCTGATCAGCTTGCGGATTTGCTTCGGCGTGGCCGCGATCGCCCGCAACAGCGCGAATTCCCGGCGACGCTGGTTGATCACCAAGGCCAGCGTGCTCGACACGACGAACACCGCGACCAGGATCGCGAACCCGCCGAACGAACCCGCGAGGGCGAACAGCAGCACCCGGGTCTGGCTCACGTCGAGGAATTCGACGGTGCTGCGCCCGACGCCGGTCGTCACCGTGACCGGTTGCCCGCTGACCGCCTCGCTGATGCGGCTTTCCAGGTCACCTGTGGACACTCCGGGCGCGGCCAGCACGCCGATCGCGTGCACCTGCCCGGGTTTCCCGGACAGATCAGCGGCGCGCCCGGCGGAGAAGAACAAGGCCGACTGTCGCGGCAAGCCGTTGCCGGATTTGGGCGCGGCGATGCCGGTGACACGGAAGTCCATGGGCGTGGAACGGGTCGAGATCCGCACCGTGCTGCCGATGGAAACACCGCCGCGGGCCGCCAACTCCGCGTCGAGAACGACCTCGTTCGACGCTTCGGGAGCGTGGCCTTCGCGCAACGAGAACGGGGCCAGCACGGCCGCGTCCCAGTTGTGTCCGCGCGACTGGGCGCCGTCCGGGCCGGTGAGCACCTGGCCGCTGGACGTCACGACGTTCGCCGGGAAGTCCTGCTCCGGCACCGCCTGGCGCACGCCGGGCACTTCGGCGATCTTGGAGATCAGCGTCTCCGGCACCGTGGTCTGTTCGCTGATCTGCTCGGACTCGCCGAAATCCGCGCCAGGCGGTTTCGTGGTCTGCGGACCGCCGACCACCACCGCGGCTTCGGCGTAGCGCTGGGTCGGGACTCCGGCGCGCAGGCCGGATTCCATGAGGATTCCGCAGCCCGAGACGAGCGCGGTGCCGCACAGGATCGCGATGAACGCGCCGACGAACCCGCTCAGCCGGGCCTTCGTCGTCTGCAAAGCCAACGACCACATGGTGTTCACCACTCCCCGAGGTGGGTCATCCGCTCGGCGACCCGCTCCGGGGTCGGCTGCGGGAGGTGGCCGGCGAGCTTGCCGTCGGCGAGGAACAGCACGCCGTGCGCGGCGGACGCGGCGACCGGGTCGTGAGTGACCATCAACACGGTCTGGCCCATCTGGTCGACGACCGTGCGCAACAGGTCGAGCACCTGGCGCGCGGTGCGGGTGTCGAGCGCGCCGGTCGGTTCGTCGGCGAGCACGACCTCCGGCCGGGTGATCAGCGCGCGGGCGATCGCGACGCGCTGCTGCTGTCCGCCGGAGAGTTCCGCCGGACGGTGCTCCAGCCGTTTCGCGATGCCGACCCCGTCGACGATCTCGCGCAGCCAGCGGGCATCCGGCTTCTTGCCCGCGAGACGCATCGGCAGGGTGATGTTCTGCAGCACGTTCAGCGACGGCAGCAGGTTGTAGGCCTGGAAAATGAACCCGATCCGGGTCCGGCGCAGTTCGGTGAGCGACCGCTCGCGGAGCCCGCCGAGCTCGGTTTCGCCGAGCAGCACCCGGCCCGAACTCGGCTTGTCCAGCCCGGCAGCGCAATGCAGGAAGGTGCTCTTGCCGGATCCCGACGGCCCCATGACCGCGGTGAAGGAGCCCCGCTGGATCCCGACCGACACCCCGTCCAGCGCGGTGACCGCGCCGTCGCCGGAGCCGTAGATCTTGCGCACCGCTTCCAGCCTCAGGGCGTGTGTACCGCCTGTGTTCATCTTCGTGTCGCTCCTCGGACCAGCGGATTCTCTGTCGGTATCGAAGCTATGGCGGCGGGCGCGCGGAAACGATCCCGAGCGCGGGAGTCTTGGGGGTAGCGCAGGCACCACCACGCCCGGTGGGGAGGTCCTAATGGGACAATGCGGAGGTGAAAAACCGGCTGCGCTCGTGGTGGTCCGGACTCCGCTATCTGCTGGTGGGGGCCGCGACCTCGTTCCTCGCCATGCTGCTCTTTTTCGCGATGGCCATCGTGCTCGCGACGTGCTTGATCGGCGTCGGAATCCCGGCGCTCCCGGTCGCGCTGAAACTGATCCGCTACCCGCTGCGCTTCGAACGCCGCCGGGCCGGCCGCCGGCTCGGCGAGCCGATCGCCGAGCCGTATGCCAACGTTTCGCCGATCCGCGATCCGGCGAGCCTGCGGGATCTCGCGTGGCTGGCGGTGCATGCCGTGGTCGGCTTCATCGTCGGGGTGCTCGCGTTCAGCCTGCCGCTGGGCGGGCTGCGCCAGATCCTCACCGGCGTGTTCTGGTGGCTGGTGCCCGGCGGGATCCAGAGCTCGCTGGAATTCATGGTGAACTCCTGGCCGTCGGCCGCGCTCTGCGTTTTCAGCGGGATCGTCATGATCGCGCTCACCTTCTGGGCTTCGCCGCTGGCGCGCTGGCAAGCACTCGCGACGCGGGCGCTTCTCGGTCCGCGGCCCGGCGCCTCGCTGACCGACCGGGTCGTCGAACTGACCGCGACCCGCGCCGCCGCGCTCGAGGCGCACGGTGCGGAACTCCGCCGTCTCGAACGTGATCTGCACGACGGGACGCAGGCGCGGCTGTCCGCGGTCGTGCTCCAGCTAGGCGTCGCTGATCAGCTTTTCGAAGGGAATCCGGCCAAGGCCAGGGAATTGCTCGGCAAGGCGCAGGACGCGGCGACCGAAGCCCTCGCCGAATTGCGCACCGTCGTGCGGAGCATCCACCCGCCGTTGCTGACCGACCGCGGCCTCGACGGTGCGATCACCGCTCTCGCCGACCGGTGCGCGGTTCCGTGCACTGTGGACGTTCGCAGCAGCGCGCGCCGACCGGCCGCGGTCGAGGCGGCGGTGTACTTCATCGTCGCTGAAACGCTGGCGAACGTGACCAAGCATTCCGGCGCTGAACAGGCGTCGATTACGCTCGACGGCACCATCGACACCCTGCGGATCGAAATCCGCGACGACGGCCGCGGCGGCGCGGACGAATCCCAAGGCAGCGGACTCGCCGGGATCCGGAAACGCGCCGAGGCCTTCGACGGGACGGTCACGCTCACGAGCCCGCCCGGTGGACCGACAGTTCTGGAAGTGGAGTTGCCATGCGGGTCGTGATCGTCGAGGACGACGCCCTGCTGCGAGAAGGTTTGGTGCTGTTGCTGGACACCTCGGGCATCGAGGTCGCCGCGGCTTTCGACAACACCGGCGAGTTCCTCGCGTTCGTCCGCGAAGACCGCCCGGACGCGGTGATCACCGACGTCCGGCTGCCCCCGACGCACACCGACGAGGGCCTGCGCGCGGCCGTGGAAGCGCGGCAGCTGCACCCCGGGCTGCCGGTGCTGGTGCTGTCCGCGCATGTGGAGACCGGCTACGCGGCCGAACTGCTCGCGGACGGCAAGGGCGCGGTCGGCTACCTGCTCAAGGAACGCGTCGGCAAGGTCGCCAAGTTCCTCGACTCGCTGCACCGCGTCGTGGAGGGTGGCACGGCGATGGACCCCGAGGTGGTGACCCAGCTGCTGGCCCACCGCCGCGACCCGATCGACGCCCTCACCGCGCGCGAACGCGAGGTGCTCGGGCTGATGGCGGAGGGGTACAACAACGCCACGATCGCGGAACTGCTGGTGGTCAGCGACGGGACGGTGCTCAAGCACATCCGCAACATCTTCGCGAAGCTCGGCCTGCCGGAGGACAGCGGACACCGGCGGGTGCTGGCGGTGCTGGCTTATTTGAACGGGAAGAGGTAGCGCAGGCGCTACCACGAAGTTGGGGGTCTACGGCGTGGTTGCCGCCCTCGTCGGTCCATAGTGTTCTCGGCATGGAGACTTCCCGAAGCCGCACCGCCGGCGGCCCTGTTGTTACTGCCTTGCTGTGGCTGGTTTTTCTCGCCGGTGCCGCCGCCAATTCGATCGGCCAGTTCGCCGGCCTGGAGGACACTTACCGGTACATCGGCGGCGGCATAGCGGGGGCGTGCCTGGTGTTGCTGCTGGTGCGTTTCCTGGCGCGGCGCAAGGATTGATCAGGCGAGCCCGGCGATGAACTCACTCAGCAAGCGGTTTGCCGGGCCGGGCTCGAACAAACCTTCCAACTCCGCCCGCGCGGCTTGCCGTCGGAACTCACCTTGACAGGAGGAGTCACCGGCATTGTGCACCAATTCGGTCCACCAGCTCGCGAAAGCCTGGTATTTCCAGACGTGCCGCAGCGCGGTAGCCGAATAACTGTCGAGCAGGCTTGAATCCTTTTCTTTCCGGTAGCGGACAACGGCGTCCGCCAACAACTCGGCATCGTGCAACGCCAGGTTCATGCCTTTCGCGCTCATCGGCGGAACGATGTGCGCGGCGTCGCCGAGGAGGTACAGGCGACCGTGATTCATCGTGCTGTGCACCGCACTTCGCAGCGGCACCAACTGGGTGCTGGCGATCGCGCCGCGGCTCACGGGTTCCTCGAAACGGGCTTCGATCTCGGTCCAGATACGGTCGTCGGTCCATTCCTCCAGAGAGCTGTCCAGCGGGCATTGCAGATAAAACCGGCTCGCTTGCGGTCCTCGGGCGAACTGTCCGGCGAAGCCACGCCGGTGGAGTGCCATCATGGATTGGTGATTGGCGGGCACTTCCGCCAATACCGTCAGCCACGCGTAGCCGTATTCGTGGGTGTAGCGCGTGAGATCGGGGATCGCGGCTCGGCTGACGCCGCGGTCTCCGTCGCATCCGGCGATGAACTCGCAGGTGATCGTTCGGTTGTCCGCGCAACGCACCAGCGGCCGGTCGAGATTCTCGATGGAAACCTCCGTGGAGAAGCGGAGATCTCCTCCGTCGGCGAGAAAAACTTCGATCAGGTTCCGGACCAGGACTTGCTGGGGGCAGAACCGTCCGTCGCCTTGGTCGTCCGCGGCCAGGGCGAGCGGGCGCGTTTCGCCGTCGATGCGGAAGTTCAGCACCGGCTGGGTCGGGACGCCGCCGACGACCCGGTCTTCCAGGCCGTGCGCACGGAACATCCGGGCGGCCCGGGTGTCGATGACTCCGGCTCGCTGGCGTTGTTCGACGTATTCCCGGCTGTGCTTCTCCACGATCACACAGTCGATTCCGCTGTGCAGCAGGAAAATTCCCAGGGTGAGCCCGGCGACTCCGGCGCCCACGATCACTACGGTAGTCTTCTCGTCCACTTCGGACGGTGTTGCGGTCATGCCTCCAGGTTCGCCGGAACCCGGCCGACAGCGGTACCAGCAGCCCGACTAGGTCTGCCGGAAACCCGCCAACCTCACCCGTCGCCGCGGCGCAGCTCCTGCTGATAGCGACCGGGTGTCTGGCCGACCACGGCGGTGAACGCTTCGATGAAGCTGGTCGGATTGGCCCAACCGAGCCGGGCGGCGGTGTCGATGACGGCGTCGCCCTCGGCCAGCCGGATGAGCGCGTGCTGCACGCGCAACAGGCTGCGCCATTGGTGGAAGCTCATCCCCAGCTCGGTTTGGAACAGGCGGCTCAAGGTCCGCTCCCCTGCCCCGACAGTGCGGCCGAACTCGGCCAGGGTCAGCGACACCGCGGGGTTGGTGTGGAGGAGGTCGGTGACCGCACGCAGGCGGTCGTCGGACGCGGCGGGGAGGTACATCGCTTCGTCGGGGCCGACGACCAGCTCGTCCACGACCACGCCGCGCAACCGCTCCCGGGCCTCCGGGCGAAGGGTCCGGCCGCTGGTGAGGACCAGCAACGCCTCCCGCAACAGCGGCGACACCTCGAACACGGTCGGCTGGTCTGGCAGCGACACCGACAGTTCCCCGGAGAACTCCAGCACCCGGACTTCGGTCTGGCCGTACGCACGGGAATAGTGCTCGAAACCCGGCGGCGTCCACGCGACTCGGTTGGCCGGAGCGACCCACGTGCCGCGCTCGGTCGTGGTGGCGAGGACGCCCGCCGACGGATACAGCAGCTGGCCCTGGACATGCCGGTGCGGCGCGATGCCGTCCCCGTGCGCGAGATGGCCCCGCTTCTCCACGATCTGCGCGACCACCGCGGGTCTCGGGCGGATTTCCGGCACGAGCCGAGCTTACTCGGAGTGACGCACCGGAATGCCCGGCTTGCGGCCATGTGGCTGGGTCCCGAAGTCCGTGAAGGGCTCCTTGAGGGAATCTGATTCCCTCAAGGAGCCCTTCACGGACCACAACCCGGCGTCCGCTCCCGGGTCCGGGGCCTACGACGACCTGCGTTCAACCGGATCGAACCAGCTGAGCTGGGGAAACACGCCGAGAGCGTGTCCGCAGCACAGCCTTAAGGTCCTGGTATTGAGTGTCAGGCCACCTTGGGCGTCGCCCGCGCGCCGAAGTGCATGTATTGCTCGCCGGTCGGCAGTGTGTAGAACAGCACCGGCGTCCAGAACTGCCCGCCCGGCATCCGGAGCACGAACAGCGTGTCCGAGACCGCCACCAGGTCGAACTCCTGGACCTTGTCCGGCATCAGCTCCGCCAGCGGCCCGGTGGTGGTGTACACGACGCGCAAACCGCCCTCGCGCTCCACCACCTCGACGTGCGCGCCGGCCCGTTCGTACACGCCCAGGTGCCGGCTCCCGTCCACGGTCACCGGCGTGGCCGGGGGTTCGAGCGGACGCGGCATGGCGACGTCGGCGAGTTCGGCGAAGATCTCCCGGTACAGCTCGGTGTACAGATCCCGCGCGTGGCCGCCGTTCGTCAGCAGTGTGACCGCGAGGCCCGCGTCCGGCAGCAGGCGCAGGAACGCCGACTGGCCGATCGTGTTGCCGTCGTGGCCGATGACGCGCCGGCCGTTCCAGTCGTCGCGGATCCAGCCGAGGCCCCAAGAATCGCCGAGGGTGTGCTTGTCCGGGACGTCGGCCTGCTTTTCCGCCATCGCAGCAGCCGATTCCGCCGACAGGATCCGCGTGCCGTCCGCTGTCAGGCCGCCGGCCAGGTGCAGGCGGGCGAAGGCGAGGACGTCCGCGGTGCGCGCGGTGATCAGGCCCGCCGGTCCGGCCGAGCGCGGCAACTGCCAGGCCGGGGCCGGAGCCGGGTCCTCGCCGTCCGGCGCGACGTGGCCGACGGCGGCACGGAACAGCAGCGCCTCCTCCGGCAGCGTGACGGTGTGGGTGAGGCCGAGCGGGGTGTACAGCTTGTCCCGCATCGCGGCGTCCCAGGTCTTCCCGGTGAGCTTCTCGATCACCCGGCCCATGAGGATGAAACCTGAGTTGCAGTAGGAGAAAGTCACGCCGAGCGGGTGGTTTTGCGCGGCGTCCTCCAGCAGGTCGACGTACTTCTCGACGCAATCGTCGCCGCGGCCGGTGTCGGTGAAGATGTCGCCGTCGATGCCGCTGGTGTGGGTCAGCAGGTGCCGCATGGTGACGCTCTTGGTCACCTCGGGATCGGACAGCCGCAGTTCCGGCAGCACGTCGAGGACCGGCGCGTCGAGGTCGAGCAGGCCCTCGTCGACGAGCTGCATCACCACGGTCGACGTCCATACCTTGGAGATCGAGCCGATCTGGAACAGCGAGTCCTCGGTAACCTCGACGCCGGTCGCCTTGTTCAGCACGCCGTGGGTCGCGAACACCTCCTCGCCGGTGTCGACGCGCAGGATTCCCAGCGACGCACCGGGAACGTCGTGCTTGCGCGCCAGCTCCGCCAGGCGACGGCTCCAGTGCGCGGCGTCGATCGGCACCCGCGAACCGGCGTACTGCTCGACCCAGTCGACCACGCGCTGGTTGTAGTCGGCGCGGTGCGACGGCGGACCGTCCAAAACGAACAGATGCGCGCCGCCCGGGTACAGCACCAGCCGGGACGGCACATCGCGCTCGCGCAGCGCGGTGAACCACTGCTCCGCCTGACCGACCGGGCATCGGACGTCTTCGCCGCCGTGGAGGATCAGCGTCGGCGTGCGGACCTGCTCGACCTGCGCGTGCGGGGAGGACTTCTCGTACTTGCCCGAGGAAAGCCCGGAGAATTCGTTGACCGCCATGTAGTGGCCGCCGTCGGAGGTCCCGGCCAGGCTGGTCAAATCGCTGACCACACCACCGGCCACGGCAGCGGCGAAGCGGTCGTCGCGGCTGGTGAGGTAGCAGGTCATGTAGCCGCCGTAGCTGTAGCCGGTGACGGCGAGGCGATCCGGGTCGGCGAGACCTTCGGCGACGAGCTGGTCGATCGGCTCGAGGAAGTCCGGCGCGTCCGCGCTGCCCCACGCGCCGATCGCCGCGGTGAAGAACTCTTCGCCGTACCCGTCGCTGGCGCGCGGGTTGATCAACAGCACAGCCCAGCCGCGCGAAGCAAGGGTTTGGTGGTACAGGTGAATCGAGTCCGCCGCACCGTTCCAGGAGTTGTGCGGGCCGCCGTGGATGTCGATCAGCAGCGGCTGCGGGCCGGTGCGTTCGGTGTCGCGGATGAGCCAGCCCTGGACGACAGTGCCGTCGCTGATGGTGAATTCGCGCGACTCGCGGCCGAACAATTCCACTTCGGACACTGCGTCGCCGTGCTTCGTGCGCACGTTGACCGAACCCGTGGCACGGTCGAGAACGGCGACTTCACCGAAGGATTCGGCGGTAGCCAACACAATCGCGGCTCGGTCACCGACCAAGTCCACTCCGGACACCACGTTGCCGTCGCCCACCAGCACCGGACGCGGGTCTCCACCGGCAAGGTCCACTTCGTACAGATGAGTGCAGCCGCGGTCGCGGATCGCGAACAGCACGACGTCGCCTGCCTTGTTCAGCTGCGGCAGCGCGCCCGGGTAGCCCGGGCCACCGGACATCACGTTGCGGTCGAGGCTGCCGGCGAGATTGACCGTCTCGCCGCCGTCCAGCGGAACGCGCAGCAGACCGAGGTTCCCAGTGATGGTGTCGGTGCGGCCGACCACCAGCAGCGCCTTGCCGTCGGCGGTCCAGCCGACCGTGCCCGCCATGCCCTGGTCGGTGCCGACCAACCGCGGTTCGGCGTTCCGCTCGGTGACGTCGAGGACGTAGGCGGAGGACCGGAAGGTGAGGTCGGCGTCGTCGTCAAGGGACGCGGTGAACGCGACGTGCTTGCCGTCCGGCGACCAGGCTGGCTGGCCCGCGTGCCAGTCGCCGAAGGTGCGCTGTTGGACTTCGCCGGTGGCGACATCGAGGACGTGGATGTGGCTGCGGAGGGTCTTCAGCAGACCGGGGCCGTCGGACTTGTAGTCCAGCCGCTCAGCGACGATCGGCGTGTTCGCCGGCGGCGCCTCGACAATCGCGGCGAGGTCGATCGCCGCGGAGAAGGCGATCTTGCTGCCGTCCGGGCTCCACACCGGCGCGCCCGCGCCGAGCGGGAGCTTGGTGAGCTGTTCGGCCTCGCCGCCGTCTGCCGGGAGAACCCAGACCTGCGGCGGACCGTCCTGGGCGCGCAGGAACGCGAGCCGGGAGCCGTCCGGGGCCCATTTCGGTGCCGCGTCAGCGTTTCCGCGGGTGAGCTGGCGGGCCTCGCCGGAAGAAGTGCCGACCGTCCAGAGCGCGTCGACGTTCCGGTCCTCCTCCCGGTCCGCGGTCCGCAGCACGTAGACGATCCGGCTGCCGTCCGGCGACAGCGCGGGCTGGCTGGGCGCGGCGAGGTCGTACAGGTCATCGATGCCGAGACGGCGGGTCATACGCTGGCTCCTTGAGAGATCGCGGGCTCGTGGCCCTCGGATTCGCTTTCGCTGAAGTGGCAGGCCGACGCGTGCCGCCGGGGCGCGGAGTCCTCGGCCGGATCGGCCCGCAGGCATATCTCGCGGTCGCTCCGCACGAGCGGGCCGACCGGGCAGCGCGGGTGGTACCGGCACCCGGCGGGCGGATGGTGCGGATCGGCCGGTTCCGCGTCCGCGGTCGCGCCGGGTTCGAGGTCGAACAGCGGCTTGTGCGCCGACGGGGCCGCGTCGAGCAGGTCGCGGGTGTAAGGATGCTGCGGATCGGTGAGCACCTGCGCGGCCGGTCCGGCTTCGACGATCCGGCCGAGGTACATGACTGCGACGAAATCGCTGAGATACCGGATCACCGCGAGGTTGTGCGAGATGAACAGCATCGACAAATCGAGTTGCCGCTGCACTTCACGCACGAGATTGAGCACCGCGCCCTGCACCGAAACGTCGAGCGCGGAGGTGATTTCGTCGGCGATCAACGCTTCCGGCTGACCCGCGAGCGCCCTGGCGAGTGCGACGCGCTGCCGTTGGCCGCCGGACAGCTGGCCTGGCAGGTGCCCGGCCCGTTCCGGATCGAGGTTCACCAGCTCCAGCAGCCGGGCGACCTCCTCGCGGCGGTTCGTCCCGCGCGGCATGGCTTCGGCGATCGACTCGCCGATGGTCATCCGCGGGTTGAGCGAGGAGTACGGATCCTGGAACACCATCTGCAGCGGACGTCGGCGCGGGAGCTTCCGCACGTCCACGCCGCCGAGCAGCACCCGCCCCGCGCTCACCGGCGACAATCCGACGGCCGCCCGGGCGAGCGTCGATTTGCCGGAGCCCGATTCGCCGACGAGGCCGACGACCTTGCCCGCCGGGACGGTCAGCGATACGCCGTCCACCGCGGTGAGCCCGCGCCGTCCGCCGTATCGGACGCTGACCGAGTCGAAAACCAACTCGCTCATTCCGTTCCTCCCTCGTCCGGCCGTTGTCCCGCTCGGCGGTCCGTGAGGGGAACCCTGAGGGACTCTGATTCCCTCGGGGTTCCCCTCACGGACTTTGGCCGGCGGGCGTGTAGCGAGGCGGTCATTCCGCGCCTCCCGCCACAACGAGTCCCGCCTCTTCCGACAGTGCCGCATCCGGATGCCAGCACGCCACCCGGTGTTCCGGTGCGAGCACGGTCAGTTCCGGGTCCTCCTCGCGACACTGGTCGGTCGCGAACGGGCAGCGGCTCGCGAACGCGCAGCCGGTCGGCATCTGGTCCGGTTCCGGCGGACGGCCGGGGATCACCGCGAGCGGCGCGTCCGGGTCGGTCTCCAGGTCGATCGTCGTGGCCAGCAGCGCCCGCGTGTACGGGTGCCGCGGCGTGATGTCCGGACCGGCGGCGGGCAGGTCCTCCACGATCCGTCCGGCGTACATCACCAGAATCCGTTCGCACGTCTGGGAAACGACCGCGATGTCGTGGCTGATCAGAATGATCGCGGTGTCCCGTTCGGCGCGGGTCTGGGCCAGCAAACGGAGCAATTGCCGTTGCACGGTCACGTCCAGCGCCGTTGTCGGTTCGTCCGCGATGATCAGCCGCGGGTCGCCCATCAAGCCCATGCCGATCATCGCGCGCTGCCGCATCCCGCCGGAGAACTCGTGCGGATACTGCTTCGCCCGCCGTTCCGCCGCCGGAATGCGTACCGCGCGCAGGCGGTCGACGGCCCGCTCGAACGCCTTCGCCCGCGAAAGCCCTTGGTGCTGTTCGGAAACCTCGGCGAGCTGGCGGCCGATCCGCCGGGTCGGGTTGAACGACGTCATCGGGTCCTGGAACACCATCGCCAGCGACGTCCCGAGCAGCGTCCGCAATTCGCGTTCCGGCGTGGTGAGCACGGGAGTTCCGGCGAAGTCCAGCCGGTCCGCGGTCACCGAACCGGGCGCTTCGATCAGCCGGGACACCGCGAGGCCGGTCAAGCTCTTGCCCGAACCGGATTCGCCGACGACTCCAATTGCCTCGCCCGCTCGTACGGTGAAGCTCACGCCGCGCACCGGAACCGTCCAACCGGTCGGGCGGGGGAAAGCGACTTCGAGGTTCTCGACGACCAGCACAGCGTCGTCCGCGGCAGGCATGTCCACTTTGGACTTTCGCAGCACGCGAGGAGTGAGCCGTGGCAACCGAGTCCGCACGCCGATCACTCCGGCGACGGTCTCGCCGAAGAGGTTGAACGCGAGCCCCGCGAGAACCACCGCGACACCGGGCGCGAGAGCCGCCGCCGGGTTGACGTAAATGCCGTTGAGGCCTTCGTTGAGCAACCGTCCCCAGTCGTAATCCGGGGCCTGCACGCCGATCCCGAGGAACGACAGCCCGGAGAACGCCAGCAGCGAACCACCGGCGCCGATGGTGGCGTTGACCGCCAGCGGCTCGCCGATGTTCGGCAGGATGTGCCGGAACAGCAACCGGATCCGGCCCACTCCGGCCACTCGGGCGGCGGACACGAAGTCCCGTCCGGCCACCGAAGCCGACAACGTCTGGGTCAGCCGGGCGAACTGCGGAGCCAGCGCGAACCCGATCGCCATCACCGCGCCCTGGGTGCCCACACCGAAAATCACCGCGAAGAACAACACCAGCAGCAGCCCCGGGAACGCGACCGCGATGTTCACCGCCGCCGTCAGCAATCTGCCCAGCGGACGCGGCAGCACCGCGGGCAGCATGCCGAGCACCAGGCCGCTCGCGACGCCGAGCGCCGCGGCGATCAGCGCCAGCACCACCGAAAGCCGGGTCGCCACCAGCACGCGGTAGAAAATGTCGCGGCCCAGTTCGTCGGTGCCGACCAGGTGGTCGCCCGACGGGCCCTGGCCGATCGCGTTGGTGTCGATCGCCGAAGCCGCGTCCTGCCACAGGATCGGGCCCAGCACCGCCACCGCGACCACCAGCACGAGCAGACCGGCGGAGAACGCGCCGAGCGGGGTGCGCACGGCGGCCAGCCACTGTTGTCCGCGCCGTTTCGCCATCTCAGTTCTCCCGGATCGTCGAACGCGGATCGAGGACCGCCAGCAGCAGGTCCACGATGAGGTTCACCAGCAGCACGCCGATGCCGTACACGAGGACGATCCCCTGCACCAGCGGATAGTCCTTCTGCAGAATGGATTGCGAGATCGTCGAACCGAGGCCCGGCCAGGCGAACACGTTCTCCACCAGCACGGTGCCCGCGACCAGGCTGGTGAGCATCAGCCCGCCGAGCGTCAGGGTCGCGGTCAGCGCGTTCGGCAGCGCGTGGCGCAGGTAGACGATCCGCGCGGGCAGCCGTTTCGCCCGTGCGGTGCGGACGAAATCGTTGCCCAGCACGGAAAGCGTCTCCACCCGGACGATCCGGGACAGCGTCGAAGCCGGGCCGAGTGCCAGCGCGATGATCGGCAGCACGAGCGAACCCGCGCCCTCGTGGCCGGCCACCGGAAACCAGCCGAGCTGCACCGCGAAGAACGCCACCAGCGCCACTGCGACCAGGAACTCCGGGATCGCGGCGAACAGCACGGTGGTCGAGGTGAACCCGAGTTCGGCGCCGCGGTGCCGTCCGCCGCGAGTCAGCACGGCGAAGGTCAGGCCGAGCGGGATCGCCAGCGCGATGACCACCACGAACGCCGGCAACGCCAGCTGCAGCGTTGCCGGGAGCCGGTCGGAGATGACGTCGCCGACCGGCTGCCCGGTCAGCATCGACGTGCCGAAATCGCCGCGGAACAGCCCGCCGAAGTAGTCGAGGTACTGCTGCCACAGCGGATGGTCCAGGCCGAGCGCGGCGCGCCGGGCGTTGATCAGCTCGATCGGCGCGGTCAGGCCGAGCGCCGAGCGCACCGGGTCGCCCGGGATCAGCTGGATCATCAGGAACGCCATGGTCACCAGCACCCACAGCGACACCACGAACCGCCCGAGGCGGCGGGCGCCGAAGGTCAGCCAGGGGCTGACCTTCGGGCCCGCGACGGCGATCGCGCCGGTCATCAGGCGTACATCCGGATGGTGGTCGGCTTGAGGTAGCCGTTGACGATCTCGAACTTCGCGTTGCTGCCGTAGGTCGGGACCACCGTGTTCGCGAACTGCACGACGTCCTGCTTCTCGAACAGCGCCGATTCCGCGGCCATCCAGTCCGCGCAGCCCGCTTGCCCGGCCTGGGTGGACGCCTTGGCGACCAGCGTGTCGTACTGCGGGTTCTTGATGTGCGCGAAGTTCGTTCCCTCCGGCGGCTGCCCGCCGGACATGAACGGCACCAGCTGGCTGGGGAGGGTGAGGCCGAGCGGAGCCATCGAGATGTCCCACTCGCCGGTGGCGAACAGCGCCTGGCTGAGGCCGGGGCTGTCGACGCCCTTGAGCTGGACGTCGACGCCGATGCTCTTCCAGCCCTGCTGCATCAGCTCCGCGCCGGGAGCCATCGTCGGTCCGGCCTGCGTGCCGTAGATCGCGGTCAGCGACAGCCGCTTCCCGTCCTTGACGCGAATGCCGTCCGGCCCTGGTTTCCAGCCCGCCTGATCGAGCGCCGCCTTGGCCGCGGCGACGTCGAAGCCGGGGATCTTCCCGGTGACCGAATCGCCGTCGCAGGGCCGCGGCTCGATGGTGACCATGCCCTTGACCGGCGCACTGCCGTCCCGGGTCAGCACCTTCGCGACCTGAGGGAGGTCGAGTGCCTGGATCAGCGCGCGGCGCATCGCCTGGTCGGCGCCGAACCGGCCGGGAGCCTGGTTGAAGAACAGCTCGCCGAACGGGGAAACGATGTCGGAGTGGTACAGCCGCTGCGCCTTGAGCCGCTGCTGGTCCTGCCCGATCACCGAGCCGGCGTTGACCTCGCCGGACAGCAGCAGGTTCGACATCGTCGTCATGTTCGGAACGACCCGGACGACGATCTTGTCCGGCAGGCCCTGCTGCTTCGGGTCGAACTGGCCAGGACCCCAGGTGTAGTCCTTGCGCCGGGTCAGCGTGTAGTGGTCGTTCGGGACGATCTCGGACACGGCGAACATGCCGGTGCCGTTCTCTCCCTTGGCGAGCGTCTTCCGGTCGGCCATTCCCTTGGCGCAGACGATCGGCAGACCGGCGATGTTGCGGAGCAGGAACGCGTCCGGCGCGCCGCTGGTGATCTTGACCGTGCCCTCGCCGGCGACCGCTTTGGTGCCGCTCTTCACCGTGACGCCCGCCAGCGGGGACTTGTTCGCCGGGTCGCCGATGAAGTTGATGTTCGCCGCCACGTCGGCCGCGGTCAGCGGGCTCCCGTCGGCGCAGGTGACCCCCTTGCGCAGGGTGAACGAAGCGGTGGTCGTATCCGCTTCCCACTTCTCCGCGAGCGCCGCCTCCGGCTGGCCCTTGGAGTCGAGGTTGATCAGGGAGTCGTAGAGGAACCCGTCGATATTGCGGGCGACCGACAGCACGGTGATCGCCGGGTCGAGCGTTCCCGGGTCGGTCGGGATGGCATAGGTGAAAGTCTTGCCGTCGACCAGTTTCTGGTTCGCGGTCCGGTCCGTCCCGGATTGCGCTGATCCCCCGCACGCGCTCACGGTCAAGGCCACCACGCCCGCCATCGCGGCGGTGAGCCGGGCAGTTTTCATGGGATTTCTCCTACGGGGTCGCGCTCTGGAGGTGGTCGATCGCCAGCCGGGCGGCGGCGCCGATGGACGCGTCGACCGCGGGAAGGCGGTCTTCGAG
Organism: Amycolatopsis sp. NPDC059235; assembly: GCF_042754125.1. Classification (NCBI taxonomy): domain Bacteria; kingdom Bacillati; phylum Actinomycetota; class Actinomycetes; order Pseudonocardiales; family Pseudonocardiaceae; genus Amycolatopsis; species Amycolatopsis sp. NPDC059235. The sequence goes on along the minus strand of NZ_JBHZAG010000016.1, from coordinate 106,559 downwards.
AGAATGCGCGCGAGTGAACACCGCGACCGCGAACCGGCGGCCGTCCCCCAGGGTCACCACGCCTGCTTCATTGCGGATTCCGGGCAGCGTCCCGGTTTTCGCCGCGATCGCCACGCCGGACGGAAAGCCCGACGACAGCCGGTGCGGCCAGATCTGCTGTGCCATGATCGTGCGAACCCGTTCGCACGCTTCGGGTTCGCCTGCCCGGTCGGTCCAGATCGCGTCGAGCAGCGTCGTGATCTCGCGCGGCGTGGACGACGTGGTGCGTTCCGGATCCCGGACCGACAGCTTGTCCATCTGCTCCGGCGTCGCTTCGCTGAACAGAGCTTCGAGATCCGAATCCGGAGTGCCGCCGAGATCCGCGACGACGGACGCGAACAGGTCCTCGCAGCAGCCGATCAGCCGGGTCCTCGCGAGCCCGAGATCGGCCAGCACGCGGTCCACCGTTTCCTGGCCGAGCCGGCGGTAAAGGACGTCGGTGGCGGCGTTGTCGCTCATCGTGAGCATGAAGTGCGCGAGGTCGCGCCAGCTCATCTCGACGTCGTCGGCGCAGCCCGCGGTGCCGATGCCGCCGATCCGGTACCGCGCGGTCACCTTGGTCCGTTCGGTGTCGTCAAGGCGTCCGGCGGCGACCTCGCGGGCATAGGCGAGCGCCACCGGGATCTTGAACACCGACGCGAGGACGACTGGATCGTCCCCGCCCGCCGACACTTCCGGGCCTGCGACGCCGATCTCCCGAGCGTGCAGGAATCCTTCCGCGCCAGCGTCGGCGAAGACGGCCTCGATCTGTTCGCGGATCTCGCTCACTGGGAGACCCGTCGGTCCGCGCGTCCAGTGTGGAGGAACTGCGCGCGGCCGTTGCCGTCGTCGCCGACGAACGCGTGTGCCATGTAGACACCCGGAAGCTGCTCGGTTTTGGCGACGAACGTGTCGCCCTGGCACGGCAGCAGTTCTTCCTTCCCCGAGGGCGCGCCGATCTCGGCGAAGATTCCCTTCGGGACGCGGCTCATCCAGAGCTTGCCGTCTTCTTCGGTGACGACGGTGTCGGCGACCATCGACGTGTACTCGCCCACGTACCGGGAAAAGTCGGCCGGAGCGGCGGCGGGATTCGGCTCGGGCCGCGCCGGAACGGTGACGTCCGCGAGTTCGTCCAGCAGCTTCGCGAAGATCTCCTCGTACGCGTTCATCGGCTGGCCGCCGTTGGTCAGCAGCGCGACCGCCACGCCCTTCTCCGGGACCACGCGCAGGAAGGACGCCTGGCCGATGGTGCCGCCGTCGTGGCCGATCACCTTGCCGCCGTCCCAGTCGAAAAGCATCCAGCCGAGACCCCACTGGTCGGACATGCCGAGGTAGGGCACGTCCACCTGCGATTCGCGCATCGCGAGCAGCGATTCCGGCAGGACCACCTGGGTGCCGTCGTCGGCCTTGCCCTCGTTGAGGTGCATCCGGACGAACGTCAGCAGATCGCGCGGGCGCATCGCGAGCGTCGAACCGGCGGGCGAGTTCGAGCGGGTGAGCGCCCAGATCGGCGCGGGCACCGGGTCCTCGCCCGGTTTCGGGGAGACGTGGCCGATGGCGGCGCGGTAGCGGATCGCGTCGTACGGGCCGGAAGCCGCGTGGGTCAGGCCGAGCGGCGCGAAGAGGTGGTCGCGCACGCAGTCGTCCCAGCACTTGCCGCGCAGCACCTCGATGACGCGGCCAAGCACGCAGTAACCGGCGTTGTTGTAGGAGAACCGCTCGCCCGGCGGGAAGAGCTGCGGCACGTCGGACAGCGTCGCGACGAGCTTCTCCACGCAGTCGTCGCCGGGTCCGGTGTCGGTGAAGATGTCGCCCTCGAAGCCGGCGGTGTGACAGGTCAGCTGGCGGACGGTGATCACCGCCGCGGCCTCGTCGTCGCCGAGCACGAACTCCGGCAGGTAGTCGCGCACCGGCCGGTCGAGATCCAGCTTGCCCTCGTCGACGAGCTGCATCGCCAGCGTGGTCGTCCACACCTTGGTGATCGACCCGATCTGGAACACCGAGTCCACAGTGGACTCCACGCCGGTGCCCTTGTTGAGGATGCCCGCCGCGTGGTCGATCACCTCGCCGTCGGCGAGCACCGCGATCGCGGCTCCGGGAACCTGATGCTTGGCCAGCAGAGCGGCGAAATTCTCCTGGAGCCAGGTCTCGATTTCGGAAATTTTCGACATGTGCACCTTCTGTCCGGGTGAGGGTGGACCGGCGTTTCGGAAATGCTAGGTCCGTGGCGGACGTCACTTGTTCGTCCGGACCGAGGAGAGCGAGGGGAAAGTTCCTCCGCTCCGACGAATCAAGCCGTGCGCAGGGACTCCACCGCCGTCGCGGCGGCGAAACCGATGAACGCGTCGCGCTCGGGCACCCGGGACCGGGAATCCTCGGCGCGGGTGAAGACGGCGACGGAGTAGCGGCCGCCGTCCGGGTATTCGACCACGCCGACCTCGTTGCGCACAGCGGGCAACGTCCCGGTTTTGCCGCTGGTGCGGATGCCGTCGTCCGGGAACCCGGAACGCAGGCGGTGCGGCCAGACCTGCAGTTCCATCCAGCGCCGGACGTCCGCGCACGCCTCCGGGGCGGCCGCTTCGTCACGCCAGATCAGTCCCAGCAACCGGGTCATTTCGGCGGCGGTGGTGCGACAGGATTTTTCCGGTTGCAGCGCGCGCAACCCGGAAACCTGTTCGTAGGTCAGTTCGGCGAGCGCGCGTTCGTCGTCCTCGTAAGAGACTCCGAGATCCTCGCCGATGGTGGCGAGCAGTTCGCCGCAGTCCTGCGGCACGACGGTGTGCGTGAATCCGAGGCGTCGCAACGTGCTATTCACCGCGTCTTTGCCGACCTCGGCGAGAATCAGGTCAGTGGCAACGTTGTCACTGATTCCGATCATCAGAATCGCCAAATCGTGCCAGGACATCAGGACTTCGTGGCGAAAGGTGGCGAGGCCGTACGGGCTCGGCGTCGGATGCCCTGGCTTGACGGCGACGCGGGTGCCGAGATCGAGCTTTCCTTCGGCGGCTTGGCGGGCGAGTTCCAGCGCGATCGGGACTTTGAACACCGACGCGGGAACGACCGGGACGTCCTCGCCGATGCCGAAACTGGCGGTACCGTCGACCTCGGCGGCGTGCAGCCGGACCTCGACGCCGACCTCCTCGGCGCGGCGGGCGATCGTTTCGGATGCGGTGGCCATGACCCTCCTGTCTACTGTGGACTTCTCCGGCAGCAGGCAGGGAGTTCTTGGTGCGGTACGGGAACAGCGCTGGCCCGGCCTGCCGATTCCCCATTGTCTTGGGCTCGGCGGGGGCCGGGGTTGGTGCGATCGCAGGAAGGTTGCGGCCCGTTTCCCGTCAGGAGTGCAAGACTCAGGACTCTTCGGGTTTTTCCACCCGCGGCAGCAAGTGCAGCTGCACCATCGCCGCGAACCGATCCCCCGGATCGTCCAGATCGATCCCACCGACCTCGGCCAGCCGGCGCAAGCGGTACCGGAACGTGCTCGGGTGCACGTACGCCGCCGCTGAAGCCGCGCTGATGTCCCCGAACGAATCGAGCCAGCACCGCAGCGTGTGCACGAGCTGCGATTGATGTTTGGTGTCGTACTCCAGCAGCCGCGCGATCGGCCCGGTCGCGACGTCGCCGCGGGCCGCGGACAGGTCGGCCAGCTCCAGCATCAGCGCCTCGATGTGCGCGTCCTCGGCGGCGATCACCCGCTTCGAACCGCCGTTGGTGAGCAGCACCCGCAACGCGCGGTCGGCCCCGTCGCGGGACGCGCGCAGGCCGGATCCATCGAGGGCCAGCGGGCCGATGCCGATCGCGGCGGCGACCCGGCGGCCGGTGCGTTCCAGGAAGGTCGACGCGACGCGCACCGAGCGTTCCCGGCAATCGCCGTGGTTCCCGGGCATCGGGACGATGCCGTACGCGACGTCGCCGACCAGCGCGACCGCCGATCGAGGCTGGACCGCGCTGAGGTGCATGGCGAACGCGTCGGCGACCCGCTGGCGTTCGGCGACCAGCCGGAGGTCGTCGTCGGGCGCCTCGATCAGTCCCATGGCCAGCACGATCGTCGGCTGTCCCAGCAACCCGAGGCGCGCGATCGCTTCCTGCGCGCCAGAGCCGCCTTCGAGCGCGGTGCTGACCAAGTCCGCGCGCAAGCGGCGTTCGACGTCGGCACCCGCGCGCAGCCGAAGCATATGCAGCGCAACGATTTTCGATGCGTCGATCAAAGCCGCGGTACGTTCTTCGCTTAGCTCTTTGTCGACAGCTGCCCAAATCGACCCGAGTACCTCGTCACCGGCCCGGACCGCGAGGGCGGCGCGGATCATGACGATCTTCTTGTCGTAGCCGTCTCCCGGATAGACGTAAACCGGGCCCTGATCGCGATAGAGCCGCTCGAAAACGCCGTCCTTCTCCAGCTCGCGAGTGAACCGCTCGGGCACCTGGCGGCCGAGAATCGTCTCGACCCGCGAAGGGTCGGCTTCGTCCTGGCGGCCGGAGAAGGCGAGCACGCGCGAGTTGCGGTCCTCGATGGTGACCGGCGCGTCAAGCAGCGCGGCGATGGCGTTGGCGAGCGCGAAGAGATCGCCGGACGGCATCCCGCCAAGCGTCTGCGGGGAGACATCGCCGACGTCGCCCTCCGCGAGCAGCGTGCGGAGCATGGCGGCCAGCTGCGCCCACGACGCGCCGCTGGCGAGGCCGAGCAGCGCGACCCCGGAGGAATTGGCCGCCCGCACGAGTTCCGTCGAGGCGGCGACCGGCGCTCGCACCACCAGCGCGGTCGCACCGCGTGCGGCGACGGCGTGCAGGAGCTGCACGATCTCGTCGGATTCGCGCACACCGACGCCGAGGACCACCGCCTGTGCCGGGAATTCCGCGTCGTCGTGCGGGTCGTGAATCACCACCCCGCCGAGCTGCCGCCGCGTGTCGCGGCCGACGGCGACCGGCTCGAGGAGCACGTCCCCGAGAGCTTCGAGGACGCGTCCCAGACTCGTGTGCGGTTTGCTCGGCACCGGTGTCAGCACCCCCCGAAGGTAGATCCGGCCTCGTGCGGACCGGCTGGTCCGATCCGACCAAATCTACCTCCGGAATTCGTAGCGGGCTACGAACCGATCCACACCTTTGCCGTGGTCACCTCGTCCAGCAACTCCGGAATCGGCGCCACGCCGAGGCCCGGTCCGGTCGGCACCGGGAGGTGGCCGCCGGAGAGCACGAACGGCTCGGTGATATCGGTTTTATAGAACCGGTCGGACGCCGAGGTGTCGCCGGGCAGGGTGAAGTTCGGCAGCGAGGCCAGCGCGACGTTCGCCGCCCGGCCGAGGCCGGTCTCGATCATCCCGCCGCACCACACCGGGATCCCGTGCGCCGCGCACACGTCGTGCACCCGCCGCGCTTCCAGGTACCCGCCGACGCGGCCCGGTTTGATGTTCACGATCTGGACCGCGCCCAGCTTGATGGCGTCCGCCGCCGCGCGCGCCGACACGATCGACTCGTCGAGGCAGATCGGCGTCTGGATCCGGCGGGCGAGTTCGGCGTGGCCGAGCACGTCCTCCTCTTCCAGCGGCTGCTCGATCAGCAGCAGGCCGAACGGGTCGAGCCGGGCCAGCTGCGGCGCGTCGCCGAGGGTGTAGGCGGTGTTCGCGTCGACCTGCAGCAGCACGTCGTCGCCGAAGCGCTCGCGGACCGCGCGCACCGGCTCGACGTCCCAGCCGGGTTCGATCTTCAGCTTGATCCGGACGTAGCCCTCGTCGAGGTATCCGCCCACGACGTCGAGCAGCTGCGGGATGGTGTCCATGATCCCGACCGAAACGCCGCACGGCACGGAATCGCGCACCGACCCGAGTTCAGCGGCGAACGACCGCTCGTGCGCGCGGAGTTCGGCGTCGAGCACCGCCATCTCCAGCGCGCCCTTGGCCATCCGGTGGCCCTTGAACTTGGCCAGCAGCGGCGTCACCTTCGCCGCGGTGATGTCTTCCGCGGCCAGCAGCGCCGGGATCAAGTAGTGCCGCAGCACGTGTTCCGCGCCGTCGTTGTACTCCGAGGAGTACAGCGGACCGGCCATCGTCACGCATTCGCCCCAGCCCTCGCCGGCCGGCGTGACCGCGCGCAGCAGCAAGAGCTCGCGGACCGACTGGGTGCCGAACGAAGTCCGGAACGGGGCGACGAGCGGCATCTGCACCCGGCGCAGTTCCACACCGCTGAGTTTCACTGCTCCTCCTTGGAGATCACGTAAAAGCCGGCTCGGTCGAAGCCGGTCACCCGGCCCCCGGCGGCCATCAGCCCGCCGAGCGATTCGCGCAGCGCGGCCCGCCACGCGTCCGCCTTGCCGAGATCGGTGGTGCGCAAGCCTTCGATGTCGGACGGGACCGCGACGAGCACCACCGGGGCGTCCGCGGAACCGGCGGCCGGACCACCGTCTTCGGCGACTTCAAGGGCCACCTTCGCGCCCTGGTCGAGCAACGCCTTCGCGTCGGTGCGGATCGGTTCGCCGAACGCGGCGGTCCGCACTGTCGGGCTGGCCAGGTCCCAGGACACCATCAGCCGGTCAGTGTCGCCCGAACCGTTGATGCCGTCCGCCATCGGGCCGTAGAAATCCCGCAGATAACGCACCGGCAATGCGCCGAGTTTGCCGAGGTTGAAATAGCCGTTGCGGCGCACCAGCGGGTCGAACGTCCATTTGATCGTCGAGACGTCCTGTCCAAGCGCCCAGCCGCGCTGATGCAATTTCAGCGCGTACCCGATTCCGCGACCGGCACCGGCCTTCGCGACTCCGGCGATGTGACTGTGCAGACTGCCTTTTCCGGGGTTTCCGAAAAAGCCGACGCACGCGCCGAGCAGTTCTCCGTCGGCGAACGCGCCTGCCACGTAATTCCCCGCCGACGACAGCGCGCGCAGCAGTTCCGTGGTCACCGGGCGGGTTCCCGGCGCGGACCGCCAGATCGTCTCGAACAGCACTCCGACCGCGGTCATTTCCGCGATCTCGGTGATTTCCCGGACTTCGACCCCCGAGGCGGCGGCCGCCGCTTCAGCGGCCGCGACCGCCTCGTCGCACACTTCCGCCGCGACGGGTCTTTCCGTGTTCATCGCAAGATTCGTCACGGGATGATCCTTTCCCGGCTTCCCCACCGACGTCACCGTCGGGCTCGACCAGAATCGTCCACCGGATTCGTCGGAATCGACGGACTCCCCTTCGTCAGCACGTTCTCCACCAGAGCGGCCAGCAACGCCGTTCGCCGCGGCAATTCCTCGACCAGGACATGTTCGTGATCCGCGTGCGCGCCGCCGCCGACCGCGCCAAGACCGTCGAGCGTCGGGACACCGAGGCCCGCGGTGTAATTGCCGTCTGAAGCACCGCCGACGGCCGCCTCGGTCAATTCCGGCAATCCCAGTTCCGCGGCCAGTTCCTTGGCCAGCCCGTACAACGCGGCCGACGAGACAGCGTCCAGCGGCGGACGGTTGATCCCGCCGGTGACCCGCACCTGCGCTTCATCAAGGACCGGTTGCAACGCACGGACTTCACGGTCGACGCGAAGCTGTTCTTCCTCGTCCCACACGCGTACATCGACCTCGACCGCCGCCGCTGCGGGCACGGTATTCACGGTCGTACCAGCCGAAAGCACTGTCGGCACCACGCTGGTCCCACGCTCCGGACTGGCGAGCGCGGCGACCGCGAGCACCTGGTGTGCGATCTCGATCCCGGCGTTGATCCCCTTCTCCGGTTCGAGCCCGGCGTGCGAGGCGCGTCCGGTCACCTCGATCCGGTAGTGGGAAACGCCTTTGCGCCGGGTCTTGATCGCGCCGCCGTCCGCTGACGCCTCCAGCACAAACGCCGCCGCGCAGCCCTGCGCCTCTTCCTCGATCAGCCCGCGCGACGAGGGCGAGCCCAGTTCCTCGTCCCCAGTGACCAAAATAGACAGTCCACTCCGGTCTGCCAGCGAAGCCGCGACGTGCAACGCCATCACGACGCCAGTCTTCATGTCGAAGCAGCCAGGCCCGCGCAAAACCCCGTCCTGCACGGAAAACGGATGCGTCTCCAGCGAACCCATCGGCCAGACCGTGTCGTGGTGGCCGAGCAACAGCACGCGCGCCGGGCCGTCACCGAATCGCCAGCGCAGATGCGTCCGTCCATCCAGGACAATCCGCTCTGGTTCAACACCAAGCAACGCCTTGCCGACGCCAGTCAGCACGTCAGCGCTGTGTGCAACCGCGTCCAGGTCGGACGATGGGGATTCGCAGCGCACCAACGTTTCGATGTCGGCGAGCAAAGCGTCCACAGAGAACTCGGTCATCGCGGTTCACCTCGCAGCGGCTGGCCCGGGAACGCGTCGGTGAGCAGCTGCCCGTCGCGCACCACCGGAGTGCCCGCGACAAACAGGTGCCGGACGCCGACCGCGGGCCGGGTAGCGTCGAAATACGTTGCGGTGTCGGTGATCGTGGCCGGATCGAGGACGACAATGTCCGCGTCCGCGCCGACGTTCAACCGCCCCTTGGTCCGCGCACCAGGCGCGACCTCGTCGAGCACCCGCGCCGGGAGGTAAGAACAGCGCCGGAACGCCTCCAACCAAGTCCAAACACCGGCCTCGCGCACCATCAGCCGAAGCGACTTCGAGAACGTCCCCGCCGTACGCGGATGCGTCGCACCACCCGGCGGCAGCGGCCACTCGGTGGATTCGTTGGCGCCGTTTTGCCAGTACACCGGCATCGCGTCGCTCGCGACGATCGAGTCCGGGAAGGCGAGCGCCTGGTGCAGCAGCGTGCGGTCCGCCGGGTCGTCCTCGTCGAGGAACTCCAGGATGCACGGCGCACCCGGCGTCTCGGCGCGGACCTGCAACAGCCGTCCCTCGTCCGCGATCCGCTCGCCGGTCTCCAGCAGGATCACGCGCGTCGGGTTGAGGCCCTTCATCTTCAGCCGCTCCGGCGAGATGAAAGCCGCGCCGACCGCGGTGCTGCCCGCGCCGTACGGATAAGCCTCGACCGTCACCCGCGACCCAGCGGAACGGCCCGATTCCAGCGCGGCGAGCACGCGGTCGATGTGCCGTCCGGAAGTGCTGTTGACGTGGCAGTGGTGCATCGCCGCGCCGGTCTCGGCCGCGACGATCGCGATCTCCTCGGACCCGTCGGCCGGCGTGCCCGGATCGACCTCGACCAGCTCGCGGACGTGCGTGTACGTCGGCGCTTCAGCCTGCTTGGCGAGCTTCGCCAGCGCCAGGAACTCGGCCGGATCGCTGGCCGGCGCGTACCCGAGCAGCACGCCGACGCCGAGCGCGCCCGCCGCCAGCTCGCCCTCCACCAGCGACAGCCACGCGGCCAGTTCGGTCTTCGACGAGGACCGCTGCCAGGCCGGATTGCCGAGCACGGAAAGCCCGGTGTTGATGTTCGCGTCCGGCTCGATGCCGGCGAGCACCTTGGCCCGCGCGGACCCCCACGAGGCCGAGAAACCGTAGTGCAGCGGACGCCCCGCCGCGGCGGCCTCGGCGTAGGCCCGCTCGACCGGCATCAGCCCGGCCTCCAGGTCGAGCGCCGTGGTGACGCCGTCCATGGCCTGCAGCCGCTGTCCCGCGATCGTGTGCACGTGGCTGTGCAGATCGATGAACCCCGGCCCGACGACGTACCCGGCGACGTCGATCTCGACCTGGTCGTCCGCACTCGGCAGTCCCGGTCCGACCGCGATCACCTCGCCGTCGGATACCAGCACGTCAGCTGTGCCGTCGAAGCCCGTAGCCGGGTCGATGACGCGACCGCCACGCAGCAGTGTCCGCATGCTTGCCTCCTCGCCTCGCTGCAGGCGACCCTAGGAGGTTTCCCGGGCACGACGTTCGTGCGCGCGGACGAATCCGGGGCGGCAGATCTATCCGCGCGCACAAACCGAAATCCGCTGGGCGCGGGTGTCCGGCGGCCCTAAGCTCGCGCGCATGGCCTGCCGGATCACCGAACTCGTCCTCGACTGCGCCGACCCGCGACGGATGGGCGAGTTCTGGTGCGAAGTCCTCGGCTACGTCGAACTCGGCTGGGACGGAGAGGACCTGGAGATCGGTCCTCCAGCCGGTTTCGGCGGCCCGCAGCCGACGTTGATCCTCAGCCGCAGCAGCGACCCGAAACCGGCGAAACTGCCACTGCACCTGGACGTGAACCCGACCGACCGGGACCAGGACGCGGAACTGGAACGCCTCCTCGCCGCCGGAGCGCGGCCCGCCGACGTCGGGCAAACCGGGGAGGAATCGTGGCACGTGCTGGCCGACCCGGAGGGGAACGTGTTCTGCCTGCTCCGCCGCCAGCTCGACCCGATCACGGTCGACGGTCCGTGAGGGGAACCCTGAGGGACTCTGAGTCCCTCAGGGTTCCCCTCACGGACTTTGGCCAGCTACGCCAGCCAATCCCGGTAGCGGAACTGCCCGGTCCGGAGCAGGTCGGCGGCGAACTCGAAGACGTACCCATCCTGACCACGCCGGACCCGGCCCGCCGACGGCGCCGGAAAGTGAGTCGGAAGGAGAACGGAGCCCAGCTCTTCCTCCAGCAGGCGGCTCCGGACCCGCGCCGCCTCCTCCGGATCAACGCAGTACCGAGTGCTCAGCTCCGGATGCCGGACCTGCACCCCGTGATGCATCGTGTCCCCGGCCAGCAGGACAGTCCCCGCGCTGCCGCGGACCCGCACGCACACATTCCCCGGCGTATGCCCAGCGGCGGGAACCAGCGAAGCATGCTTGCCCACCACCGCATCCGGCGCGACGAAGCTCAACTGCCCGGCCCGCTCGATCGGCAGCACGCTGTCGGCGAGGTAGTCACCGGTCCGGCGCATGGCCTCCCCGCCAGCCTCGCTCGACCAGTACCGGAACTCCTCCTCGACCACGAAGTGCGGCGCATCCGGGAAGACCGGTTCCAGCTGGACAGTGGCCGCGCCGACGTGATCGGTGTGCAGATGCGTGAACACCACCGCATCGACCTCCGAGGGCCGCAGCCCGGCAGCGAGGAACTGCTGCATCCACCGGTCCGGCAGCTGGTCGAACTCCGCGCGCCGACGGTCCTTCCCCGCCCCGACACACGCGTCCACCATCAGCACCTCGTCCGCCGAGCAGACGAGGAACGACTGGATGACGAAGACCAGCTTCCCCGCCGCCCGGTCGAACCACGGTTCCCGCGCGTACCAGTCGGCCAGGTCCGGTTCGAGTCCCGGGAAGAACTCCCCAGGCTCGATCAGCAGCCGGTCGTCCTCGATCAGCGGAACGACCGCGACGTCACCGAGATCGAACCAGTGCGCCATCGCGCTCCCTCCCCGCCTGCGCCCGCACCCGGCTCAGCCCGACCGCGCAAGCGATTGCCACCAGCACGGGAACGGCGGTCGCCAGGACGATCGTCTGCGCCGACAATGCCAGCGCGAGCAGCAAGCCCGCGACGCCCGGTCCGACGATCGACCCGATCCGCCCGAGCGCCGCAGCCCAGCCGACGCCGGTGGTGCGAGTGCTCGCGGGATAGATCGAGACCGCGAGGGTCAGCTGCCCGATCTGCCCGGCCGTGACCCCGAAACCGGCCCCGGCCAGCAGCAGGAACAGCACAGTCTCGCCGACCGGCACCGTCGCGACGAGGACCATGCACACCGCCCCGATGGCGGGCATCAGGATCAGCGCCCGGGCGATCCCGATCCGCGCGGCCAGCGGGATGAGCACCAGCCCGCCCGCGATCCCGCCGAGGGTGAGGAACGCGAGCCCCAGCGGGGCCTTCCCGGCGGCGAAGCCGTATCCGGTGAGGAGCGTCGGAACCCAGGAGATCAGGACGTACGCGGTGATGAAGATCAAGAACGAGAACGCCCAGATGAGCGAGGTCGGCAGCCGCAAGCCCGGGCCGAACAGCCTGCTCACCTTGGCCTCCTGCTTCGCCGTGCTCGCGACCGCGGGCTCGCGAGCGGGCAGCACCATCGCCATGACCGCGGCCAGCACCAGCGGAGCCAGCCCGGCGACGTAGAAGACCCCGGCGGACCCCACGCTGTGCAGCAGTTTGCCGCCGAAGAACCCGCCGAGGCTGCTCCCGGAAGCGAGGCCGAGGGTCACCGCCACGGAGACCAGCTCCCGACGCCCCTCCGCACTGTGTTTCGTCGCGAGCGAAACCCCGGCCGGGAGGACCAGACCGAGCCCCAACCCGGTCACCAGACGAGTCGCGGCGAAGACCGGCATGGATTTCAGGTGCAGGATCGCGGCGGTCAGCACCGTCGCGCCCGCGAAGATCAGGACGCCGGTGAGCACCACGGACCGCGCCTTCATCCGGGCGCCGACGTAACCCGCCGCCAGATATCCCATGACGACCCCGATGTTGGTCAGCACCAACGGCAAGGTGAAGGCGGCGGGAGCGGAGCCCCATTCGTGCGACAGCGTCGGGATCGTGAACGACAGTGCGGCGGTGTCGAAACCGTCGAGGAGAACAGCGAAGAAGCAAAGCAGGACAACGGGCCAATGGATGCTCTTGCTCATGGCGTGTTCTCCAGTGTCTGAGGGGAATTCCCGATCCGGAAGCCGCTTCGCGGTCCCGGCGAACCCGACCGGGCGAATTCGGTCCACCACAAGCGCATCTGGGCGCCGAGACGTTCGACGTCGGCCCAGCTCGTGTCGCCCAGCATCGGGCTCCCGCGCCAGGATTCAGGGGTGCCCAGCAGGAAAGGCAGTTCGAGGCAATGGATCGCGCCGTAGCCGCCGTGTTCCGGAGCCCAGGCGAACTCGTAGGAGTACGCGCCGTACTGCTGTGCCAACTCAAGCGCCGGGCGACCGAAAAGCGGCTCGGTCTGGTCCGCGATCGCCTGCCGGATCTCGTCGTCCCGCACTCCGATCGCGAACGCCTCGCACTCCTGCGCGGTGTATCCGATCATCAAGTCCGGCAACGGTTCGGACAGCCGCACGTCGAGGTCGACGATCCCGAACGGCGGCCGGGTCGACGTCGGGTCCTTCGCCGCGTTCCACCGGAGAGTCTGCTGTTGCGCGGCAAGCAGCTGGTCGACGGAAGCGGTAACCGGATCTCCGCCGGCCGCGTCGACGAAATACCGGCCGATCTCCTGTGCTTTCGCGCGATCCTGGATGATCGCGGGATCCGGAGAACTCTGCACGATCGCCCGCCGGATGAGCGGACGGCTGTCCGGCTTGGACAGCAAGGCGAGCGTCGAAAGCGCGCCCGCGGACTGGCCGAAGACGGTGACATTGCCCGGGTCGCCGCCGAACGCCGCGATGTTGTCGCGCACCCATTCGAGCGCGAGCGTCTGGTCTGCCAGGCCGAGATTGCCCTCGCTGACGCCGTCGTGGACCAGGTAGCCGAACGCCCCCAGCCGGTAGTTGACCGACACGACAACCACGTCGCCGTCCGCGGCGAGCCGTCCGCCGTCGTACCAGGGAAGCGTGCCTCCACCGCTCAGGAAACCGCCGCCGTGCAGCCACACCAGCACCGGACGCGACCCGGTCAGCGCCGGTGTCGCGACCGCGAGGTGAAGGCAGTCCTCCGACTGGGGCGGCTCGTCTCGCGGCGGCCCCATCGCGGCCTCCAGGCGAGAGCCGAGCTGTGGGCAGATCGGCCCGGGCAGCACAGCGTCGGAGCGGGGCTCGGCTGCACGCGGCAGCTGAAACCGCTCAGCGGTGCCGTACCGCACGCCGCGGAAACGCAGGACTCCGTCGCTTTGCGCGCCGATGACCGGACCGGGCGGCGGCTGAGCAGTGACAGGCTGGCATTCGGTCATCGCGGCTCTCCTTTGAGCGGGTGTCCGGCACCTTCGACCCGCAGTCAGGCTAAGAAAGTCCGGAATGCCTGACCAATGCTCTTTGCCGCCCGAGACATGCTTGCCCGGCTATATCTCACCGCGAAACGCGACTCCCCGCCTCGGCCGGTTCGGCGCGCACCACCCGAGGCGCGGGCTCGACCCGCTTGCCGCCGCCGGAGAAGAGATCCGCGAGCTTCCCGATCAGCATCCCCAGCAGGGGAAGCCAGATCGGGCACAGCATCAGGACCAGCAATGGCCCCATGATCTTGAAAATCTCCAGGAATCCGTGCATACCAGCGTCACACCTTCTCGGTCTCGGCCAGCAGCGTCGCGAGCGTGCGCACCGCGCGGTGCTGCAGCGCCCGGACGCTGTTGGGGTTCTTGTTCATCGTTTCGGCGACCTCGGCGACGGAAAGCCCGGCGAAAAACCGCAACCGCACACACTCGCGCTGCGGTTCGCTGAGGTCGGCCAGGCACCGCCGGAGGGCCGCGGCTTCGATCCGGGCCAGCGCGAGCCGGTCGGCTCCGCCTCGGACGTCCGGCCCGTCGTGGTCTTTCCCGTCGAGGAGTTCACGCCGGTAGCGGGCCGATTTGCGGTGGTCGCGCAGGAGGTTGTCGGCGATCGTGTACAGCCAGCCGGTGAACGAGCCGACGTCCGGGCGGAAGTCCGGCAGTTTTCGCCACGCGCGCAGGAACGCCTCGCTCGTCAGGTCCTCGGCGACGGTCACCGTCGGCACCCGCATCCGCAGGTAGCGGAAGATCGGCGACGCGTGTTCCTGGTAGATGACGGCGAACGCGGCCTGGTCGCCAGACCGCGCCCGCCCCAGCAGCTCCGTCTCCACGGGCCTCAACCCTGCAGCCGCAACGCGGCGACCGGGCACGCCTGCACCGCCGCGTCGACGAACTGCCGGTCCTCTTCGGGCGGAGTCTCGTCGAGGACCTGCACCACGCCGTCGTCCCCGACTTCGAAGAACTGGTCCGCCATCGCCTCGCACATGCCGAGGCCCTCGCATTTGCCGTGGTCCGCAACGATCTTCATCACGCCGCCTCCCGCACCACGGGCACGAAGTCGACCTTGTCGCGCACGCCGCAATCGGGGCACGTCCAGTCGTCCGGGATCTCCGACCACGCCGTCCCGGCGGCGAAGCCCTCCAGCTCGTTGCCCTCCGCGACGCGGTAGACGTAGCCGCAGCCGGGGCACCGCGCGGCGTCCACGTCGTCGGCCAGCTTCGGCCGGGTGTCCGCGGCGGGCTCCTCTTCGGCAGCGGCGACGACCGGGTATTTCTTCAGCAGCGACGGGAGTTTGCCCGGCTGCACGTTCGCCTGCCGGATGTCGCCGTCGAAATGCCGGTAGACCCGCGGATCCATCACCTTGCGGAACCACGCCGGGACCAGCGCGACGACCATCATCCCGGTGTAGCCGGTCGGCAGAACGGGGCTTTCCTTGAAGTCGCGCAAAGTCTGGAACCGGCGCGTCGGGTTCGCGTGGTGATCACTGTGCCGCTGCAGGTGGTAGAGCAGCACATTCGTCGCGACATTGTTGGAATTCCAGGAATGCGCCGGAGTGACCCGCTCGTACCGGGTCTTCGCGCCATTGGTGACCTGCTTGCGCAGCATCCCGTAGTGCTCCATGTAATTCACGATTTCCAGCAGCGAGAACCCGAACGCCGCCTGCACCACCAGATACGGCAGGATCCCGACCCCCAGCCAGGCGATCAGCCCGCCCCACAGCACGGCGCTCATCAACCAGGCGTTGAGCACGTCATTGCCCAGGTGGAACGGGTGGCTTTGTTTGCGGGCATAGCGTTTCCGCTCGACACCCCAGGCACTGCGCAGCGAACCGAAGACCGTGCGCGGCCAAAACCGGTAGAAGCTCTCGCCCAACCGGCTCGACGCCGGGTCCTCCGGGGTGGCGACGCGGACGTGGTGCCCGCGGTTGTGCTCGATGTAGAAATGCCCGTAGAAGCACTGCGCCAGCGCGATTTTCGCCGCCCAGCGCTCCGTGCTTTCCCGTTTGTGGCCGAGTTCGTGCGCGGTGTTGATCGCGATGCCGGCGACCGTGCCCAGCGTGATCGCGAGGCCGATCTTGCCGCCGACGGACAGGTCGCCGCGCGCGAGCATCCGCGCGCCCGTCACGAAACCGGCGTACTGCAACGGCAGGAACAGGTAGGTGATCCAGCGGTAGTAGCGGTCCTCCTCCAGCGCCTCCATCACCTCGTCCGGCGGATTGGTGTGGTCATAGCCGGCGACGAGGTCGATCAGCGGGACGAGGACGAGCACGACGAGCGGTCCGAGCCACAGCACGGCGTCGGACCCGGTCGCGGCGTGCAACCCGATCGCGGCGAACGGCAGCAGCGGCACCACCAGCCCGAGCAGCCACAAGTGCCGCTTCCGGTCGTGCCAGGCGGTCTCGCCGTGAGCTCCGGCGAGGCGGTACTTCTTCATGGCGGCCTCCACGCGGTCTGTCGTTTTCCTGAAGGTAGGAATTCGCGGGCGGCGCGACACTGTGCGCGAAACCGAAACGCCCGGCTGCGTTGGGTCCCGGGCACGAACCGGGCGTACGGTGCTGCCTGTGACGTCGACGGCTGCCGCCACGCTGGCCAAGGTCGCGGACTCGGTCCTGGCCGAGCTCGCGGTGCTCTGCGCGCGGATCGTGGAGGAGATCGCCGAGGCGGTACCGGTGCTCGCGCCGGACGCACAGGCCTGGGAGCTGCTGGAAAGCTCGGTCCGGGAAAATCTCGTCGCCGCGCTGGGCGTGCTGAGCGGCGCGACGAATCCCGACGAAGTCGGTGCGCCGCCGGCCGCGCTGGAGTTCGCGCGGCGGCTGGCGCAGCGCCGGGTGCCGATCACCGCGATGCTGCGCGCGTACCGGCTCGGCCAGGCCGCCTTCCAGCAGGTGATGATCGCCCGGATCGCGGTCGAACCAGTGCAGACCGCGGAGATCTCGGCCGCCGCCACCGACCTGTCGCACGTCGCCTTCACCTACATCGACAAGATCTCCGAAGAGGTCGTCGAGGCCTACCAGCTGGAGCGCGACACTTGGCTGCGTCACCGCAACGCGGCGCGGCTCGCGAAGGTGCAAGCCGCACTGTCCGGCAAGCCGGTCGACACCGCCGACGTCGAGAAGACCCTCGGCTACGCGCTGTCGGACCGGCATGTCGGCGCGGTGCTGTGGTGCGGTCCTGAGCTGGACGAAAGCGCCCGGCTGACCACCCTCGAACGCCACGCGGCCCTGCTCGCGAACGCCCTCGGCACCACGTCGCTGGTCGTGGCCCCGGACGCCTCGACCGTCTGGGCCTGGTTCCCGACGGCGAGCCTCGACCTCGACGCGGTGTCCGCCGCTCTCGACGGCTCACCCGATCCGGTCCGCGTCGCGCTGGGCGACCCGGCGAGCGGATTGGCCGGATTCCGCACCACCCACCAGCAGGCCCGGCAGGCCGAGGCCGTGGCGCAGATGACCGAGCGGACCCAGCCGCGGCCAGTCACCGCGGCGGCGCAGCTCGGGCCGTTGGCGCTGGTCGCGGCCGATCCGTCGGCGGTCGCGGGCTGGGTCCAGTCGGTGCTCGGCGCGCTGGCCGACGACGACGAGGGGCACCACCGGATGCGCGAGACGGTGTGGGCGTATCTGTCGAGCGGGAGCAGCCTGATGGTCGCCGCGCAGGAGCTGCACCTGCACAAGAACACCATCCAGTACCGGCTCCGCAAGGCCGAGCAGGAACGCGGCCGTCCGCTGTCCGAGGGGCGGATCGACGTCGAGGTGGCGTTGCTGGCGTGCCGCCTGCTGGGTCCCGCCGTGCTCCGGCCGGTCGACTGATTTTGTGCTCCGGGACCAGTCGGGTCCCGCTGTCCCGGTCCGCGGACCGATGCTCGCGCCCGGCCTCGCGGGAAGACTTCGGGCCAGCGTCGCCGGACGGTGCCCAATCGCCGTCCGGCGGCGTCCCAGATCCCGAGGGCGAGGACGGAGCCATGCGCGAGGCAGGACTGGTAGTCGTCGGGGCGGCGCTGGCCGGACTGCGTGCCGCCACCGCCGCCCGCCGGACCGGGTACGACGGGCCGGTCACGCTCGTCGGAGCCGAGCCGCATCTGCCGTATGACCGGCCGCCGCTGTCGAAGGCGTTCCTGGCCGATCCGGACTGCGCGCCGCCCACCCTGGCCGACGCTGACGCTCTCTCGTCGCTGGGAATTGATCTCCGACTCGGCGAACCCGCGACCGGGTTGTCGGTTTCGCACCGTGAAGTCCTTATCGGACAGTCCACAGTGCCCTTCGATTCGCTGATCATCGCCACCGGCTGCGCTCCCGTCGCTTCGCCATTCGGCGGACACACTCTCCGCACGCTGGACGACGCCCGCGCGATCCGCGCCCGCATCCCGGCCACCGAACGGGCCGTCCTCGTCGGCGGCGGTTTCATCGGCGCGGAAATCGCTTCCGCCCTGCGCGAACGCGGCGCCGCGGTCACCATCGTCGAAGCCGCTGACGTGCCGCTCGTCCGCGCCGTCGGCTCGGAAATGGCTTCGGTGCTCGCCGAGCTGCACCGCCGCAACGGGGTCGATCTGCGGTGCGGCACAACGGTTCAGGCCGTCGATTCGAATAAGGTCACGTTGTCCGACGGCAGTGTCCTCGACGCCGACCTGGTGATCGTCGGCATCGGCGCCCGCCCGGCCGTCGGCTGGCTCGCCGACAGCGGCCTTCCGCTCGATGACGGCGTGCTCTGCGACGAAACTCTCCGCGCCGCCCCAGGAATCTACGCCGCCGGAGACGCGGCCCGCTGGCACAACCCGCTGTTCTCGACGACGATGCGGCTGGAGAACTGGACCTCCGCCGCCGCGCAAGCCGAAGCCGCCGCCCGCAACGCCGTCGGTCCAGTCGCGAGTCCATTCTCGACAGTGCCGTACTTCTGGTCCGACTGGTACGGCGACCGCATCCAAATGGTCGGCGTCGTGACCGACGACGTCACCCTGGTCGGTTCGCCTTCCGACGACTCCTGGCTTGCCCTCTACCGCGCGGGCGACCGGCTGGCCGGCGCGCTGGCACTGAATCAGCCCGGACGAATCATGAAGTACCGCAATCGAATCACGCGTCGCGCCGCCTGGCAGGACGCCCTCGAATTCGCCACCGCGCGCTGACGCCTGCGAGGACAACAATGCATGACACCACCCGCGAAGAGACCGACGTCCTCGTGATCGGCTCCGGTTTCGGCGGTTCCGTGAGCGCACTGCGACTGTCCGAAAAGGGCTACCGCGTCACCGTGCTGGAAGCCGGCCCGCGCCGTACCGAAGAAACCCTGCCCAAAACCTCATGGGACGTCCGGAATTTCCTCTGGGCACCACGTCTCGGCTGCTACGGAATCCAGCGCATCCACCTGCTCCGCGACGTCGTCATCCTCGGCGGCGCGGGCGTCGGCGGCAGTTCCCTCAACTACGCCAACACCCTCTACGAACCGCCCGCGCCGTTTTTCGCGGATCCGCAGTGGGCGCACGTCACTGACTGGCAAGACGAACTGAAACCGCACTACGACCAGGCCCGCCGGATGCTCGGCGTCACGCAGAATCCCACCGTCACCACCGCGGACGAGGTGCTCCGCGATGTCGCCGAGGACCTGGGTGTCGGCTCGTCCTTCCAGCTCACCCCGGTCGGTGTTTTCTTCGGCGACAAGGACACTCCCGCCGGGGCCGTCGTGCCAGACCCGTTCTTCGGCGGTGCCGGACCAGCCCGCCGAACCTGCACCGAATGCGGGTCCTGCATGACCGGCTGCCGCGTCGGAGCGAAGAACACGTTGGACCGCAACTACCTCTACCTGGCCGAACAACGCGGCGCGAACGTCCTCCCGATGACCACAGTGCTCGACGTGCGCCCCGCGGACGGCGGCTACATCGTCACCGCGGTCCGCACCGGAAAGTCGCCCCGCCGCCGCAAAAACCTGCGTACCTTCTTCGCGCGTGACGTCATCTTCAGCGCCGGCACCTACAACACGCAAAAGCTGCTCCACCGGGCCCGCGAAACCGGCTCACTGCCCCGAATTTCCGCCAGCCTCGGGCGGCTGACCCGAACGAACTCGGAATCCATTCTGGGCGCGAAATCGAAACGCAAGGACGTCGACTTCACCCACGGCGTCGCGATCACCTCGTCGATCCACCCCGACGCGCACACGCACATCGAACCGTGCCGCTACGGCAAAGGCAGCAATGCCATGTCGCTGCTGCAAACCGCGCTCACCGACGGCGGCAAGTCCGTCCCGCGCTGGCTGACCTGGCTCGGCGCGTTCGCCCGGAATCCGCGCAACTTCACCTGGTTCTCGCCGCGCCGCTGGTCCGAACGCACCATCATCCTGCTGGTCATGCAAACGCTCGACAATTCCATCACCGTCTCCGGCAAACGCACCCGCACCGGACGGCACAAACTGACGTCCGCGCCCGGCCACGGCGAGCCGAATCCCACGTGGATCCCGGCCGGAAACGACGCCGCCCGCCGCGTCGCGGACAAAATCGACGGCATCGCGGGCGGCACCACCGGCGAGATCCTGAACATCCCGATGACCGCCCATTTCATCGGCGGCTGCGCGATTTCCGACGATCCGGCGGGCGGCGTCCTCGACCCGTACCAGCGCGTCCACGGCCACCCCGGCCTGCACGTCGTCGACGGCTCGGCGATCTCGGCGAACCTGGGTGTCAACCCTTCCCTGACGATCACCGCCCAAGCCGAACGCGCGATGTCCTTCTGGCCCAACCACGGCGAGCAAGACCGCCGTCCTCCGCTCGGCGCGCCGTACCAACGCATCGACCCGGTAGCCCCGCGCCATCCCGCGGTCCCGGCCGGCGCTCCCGGCGCACTCGGACTCCCCGCATGAGTTCGACCGGCCGCCAAAGCCGGCGGGGCCGTCGAAGGCGATTTCGACGCCGTTCAGGCCAGACCTTCTGAAAACAATTCGGCAAGCGTTCATCGCGCCCCGGTCACCCGCACTAATTCTTCCACCGAACTGTCCGCCCGCTGGAGGTCGAACCGGACGACCGACCTCCAGCGGGCGAAGTGCACGGCTGCTCATGTATTTGATGAAAAACAAAAGCGGCCACCGGTCACCGACCGCAGATCTCGCCGCAGTTCCAGCGCGGCAACGCCGTCGGCCCAACTGATTCGACTGAACGCACGAGTGCCGGAGCAAGGCGGTCCTGCTAGCGTCTTCTGCGCGGGGTACTCCGCGCAGAACGAAAGTTCATTAGCGATCGCTATTCAACCCATAAGAAATGCTTTTCGAAAGAGCGAGTTGAGGAGGACTGGTTTTTGTGAAGACTCTTCCCGAGCGCTATCAGGCACCTGATGCCTCGTCTGTCGGCTGCTTCGCGACCGACACCCGCCGGCACCGCCGCGGCCCGCGTGACGGCCGCCGTCGCTCGCGTCGTCGTCGCTGAGCAAGCGATCCCCGCGGGCGGCACTGGCGCCCGCTGAGCTGAGCTGACGTGGCTGGAGGCCTGCTCAACCGGTCTTCAGCCACGTTCGTCGCCCCGTCGTTCACCGGAAAGACACGTTCACCGGAAAGGCAGAGGACTGGTTTCCGTGCAGACTGTGACGCTTCCCGAACGCTACCAAGCCCCCGATTCGGCCTCCGCCGGCTGCTTCGCGACCGACACCCGCCGCATCCTCGTCGGCGGCCCGCGCGACAGCCGCCGCCGCTACCGTCGTCGCCGTCGCTGACCAAGCAATCCCCGCGGTGACAGCCAGATGTGGCTGAAGGCCGAGTCAACCGGCTTTCAGCCACCTTCGTCTTCCCGTCGTTCACTCGATCCAGACCGGTGGTCCGATGAACGCAGTGTCGAGCAGTCTTGTCGTGCTCCCGGATTCGCCGGGCGGAGCCGCGCTGCTGCCGAGAGTCCCTTACCAGCGACCGAGCGTCCTGTTCCATTCCTCCGGGCGGCCATGGCTGGCCGGCCGCTGGGAGCCCGGCGACCTCCGGGTGGCGATCGCGGGCCGGGCCCGCGTCGCCGTGTTCGGGTCCTGCCCGATGCCGGTCGAACGGTTGACCGCTTTCACCGCACGGCTGCGCACCGCGGCCGACGCGGACGCGCTCGCCCGGGTGTTGCCCGGCAGCGCGCACCTCATCGCCTCGGTGAACGGGCAAGTCCGGCTGCAGGGCACCCTGACGAACCTGCGCCGGGCCTTCCACACCCGGGTCGGTCCCACCGCGATCGCGGGCACCCGCGCCGACCTGCTGGCCGAGATGACCGGCGCGGGCGTTGACGAGGATCTCCTCGCCGCGCACCTGACCCAGATGCAGCTGCTGCCGCCGCTGATCGAGCAAAGCTGGTGGCGCGCAGTGCATTCCGTGCCACCGGATTCCTACGTCGCGATCGCCGAGGACGGAATCGCGCGCACGGTCCGCTGGTGGCGCCCGCCGGAACCGGTCCTGCCGATCCGCAAAGGCGCTCCGGCCGTGCGCGCCGCGCTGCGCGAGGCAGTCGCGGACCGGCGGCCGGCCAAGGGCAGGCTGTCGGCCGATCTGTCCGGCGGGATGGATTCCACCACGCTGTGCTTCCTCGCCGCCGAAAACACCCCCGACCTGCTCACTTTCCGGTGTACCGAAGGAAGCGTCGTCAACGACGATCCGTTCTTCGCGGCCGAGGCGGCCCGGCTGCTCCCCCACGCCGAACACCTCGACCTGCTCGAAGCCGATTCGCCCGCGTTGTTCGCACCGCCCTACTCGACGGCCGATCTGGAAGCACCGTGGGCGACGACCAGGGGCGTGAACAGTTCCGCGCACGGCATCCGCCTGCTCGCCGAACGCGGCACGGGCCTGCATCTGGCCGGGTACGGCGGGGACGAGGTCTTCAGCGCCTCGCCCGGCTATCTGCACACCCTGATCCGTCGTCGCCCGCTCACCGGACTGCGGCATCTCCGGGTCTACCGCGCCCTCGGCCGCTGGTCGTGGCGGCGCACCCTGGCCGGCCTCGCCAGCAGGCAAAGCTGGGGCGGCTGGTGGCGGGAGTCCGCGGACCACCTGACCGATCCGCTGCCGCGGCGCGGAACGCCGGAACTGGGCTGGGCCGACGTGGTCCGGGCCTCGCCGTGGGCCACCGGCGACGCGCTCGCCACGACCCGCCGGGTGCTGTACGCAATCGCAGGCGAGGTCACGCCGCTCGCGGCCGATCGCGGCCAGCACGAGGCGCTGACCAGCCTGCGCGCCGCGGGACCGCTGTCCCAACAGGTTCAGCGCGAGTACGCCGCCGAGGGCGTGCCGCTCGAACTCCCGTACCTGGACGACCGGGTCGTCGAGGCCGCGCTCGCGGTCCGGACGGCCGACCGTTTCACGCCGTGGCGGTACAAACCGCTGCTCGCCGACGCGATGCGGGGCCTCGTCCCGGACTTCATCCTCGACCGCACCACCAAGGGCGACTACCAGGACGACGACGATGCCGAGGCCCACCGCCACGTGCCCGACCTGCTCGACTACTTCGCCGATTCGACACTGGCCGCGCGCGGTCTGCTCGATCTCGACGCCTTCCGGGCCGCCCTGCTCGAGCCGCGGCTGGACGACGAGATGGAAGCGCATCTGGAAACCGCGCTCGGCTGCGAGATGTGGCTGCGCGCGATCGCCGAGGCTCGGCCAGCGACCGAACGGAGGACCCATGCACCTGCACCCTGACACCGCGCTCACCGACACTCCCGACGGCTCGGTCCTGCTCAATCGGCGCACCGGACGCTATTGGCAGGTCAACCGGACCGGCGCGCACACCCTCGACCGCCTGCTGGCAGGCGAATCCGCCGACCGGATCGCCGCCGACCTCGCCGCGCGGTACGACATCGACGCCGCCCGGGTCCGCGCCGACATCGCCAAGATGACCGACAACCTGCTCGCCGCCGGATTGGTTGAACCGTCGTGAGCCAGCCTTCCGTGGTACCCCACCGAATTCGCCTTCCCCTGCACCGGAAGCTGGTGCCGCTGCTCACCGTCGGCGTCGCCACCGTGCTGATCTGGCTGTCTCCCAAGCACCTCTGCGCGATCCTGGAATTCGCCCGCCGAGGCGCCCGGCCCGCCACCTTCGACCAAGCCCGCGACGCGCGCCGATCAGTAGTCGCGATCAGCCTGCGCTGCGCGGGAGACGGCTGCCTGCTCCGCTCCGTCGCCACCGCGCTGCTGTGCCGGGTGCACGGCGCCTGGCCGACCTGGCGCACCGGCGTGCGCACGCAACCGTTCAGCGCCCACGCGTGGATCGAAGCCGACGGCCAGGTCGTCGACGAAATCCATCCGGCGGGCTATTTCGCTCCGCTGCTGACCGTCGCCCCATTGACTGCCGAGGACCGGGCCGAATGACCGTCACCGCCCCCGAGACCAGTCCGCCCGCCGCCGAGGAACACGTCCGGACCCGGGTCGGCCTGCGCCATCTGTTCGCGACGACCCGCGGGCACCGCAAGAACATCGCCGTCGCGCTCCTGTTCACCCTCGTCGGCGCCGGATTGGGGCTGCTGCAACCAGTACTGGCCATGGACACCATCGACGCGGTCGGAGCGGGCCGTGCGGTCGGCTGGCTGCTGGTCACGCTGATCGCCGTGTTCGTCGCCGAAGCCGTCACGGACACCATCGGCCGCTACTGGCTGGAACGCTCGGGCGAAGGCGTCGTGCTAGGCCTGCGAGTCCGCCTGGTCAGCCATTTGCTGCGGCTGCCCATGCGGCTGTACGACAAACACCGGATCGGCGACCTGCTCTCCCGGACCACCGCCGACACGACCCTGCTGCGCGACACCCTCGCCTACGACCTGGTCGAAATGCTCACCGGCAGCTTCGTAGTCATCGGCGGCACCGTCGCCATGCTCTGGCTGAGCCCCTTGCTGTTCGGCATCGTCGCCGTCATCGTCGGCGGCGTCGGCGGCGTCACGCTGTTTGTGCTGGCACGCATCCGAAACGCCACCGAAAACGCGCAAGACAATCTAGGCCTGATGGCTGCCGAACTGGAACGAGCCCTCAGCGCCATCCGCACCATCCGCGCCACCCGTGCGGAAGACCGGGAAACCGACCGCATCGGCCACTATGCCCGCACCACGTATCAAGACAACGTCCGAGCCGCGCGGTTGAATTCCATCGCGGCCCCCGCGGTAACCCTCTCCGCACACGGCGCCCTCATCGCGGTCTTGGTAGCAGGCGGAATCCAGGTCGCCAACGGCGCTCTCACCCTGTCCGAACTGGTCGCTTTCCTGCTCTACGTCAGCTACATTGCTGTCCCCAGCGCGGGCCTGTTCGAACTGGCCGCCACCGTCCAAAAAGGACTGGCCGCGTTCCAGCGAGTCCACGACATGACCCAGCTCCCCACCGAAACCGACCACACGCCCCTCTCCCGCACCTCCGTGGCTTCCGCCCCAGTACTGGAATTGCGCGACGTCTGGTTCAGCTACCACCCCGACAGCCCAGTACTGCGCGGCGTCTCCTTCACTGTCCCGCGACGAGGCCACGTCGCCTTGGTCGGCCCTTCCGGAGCCGGAAAATCCACCATCCTCGCGCTGATCGAGCGCTTCTACGAACCGGATCGCGGAACCATTCTGTTCAACGGACACCAGCCGTCTATCGCCGAATGCCGCCAGAGAATCGGCCTGGTAGAACAAACAACCCCGATCCTGCACGGCACTCTGCGCGACAACGTCACCTACGCCGCCCCGGATGCGACCGACGAGCAAATCCGCGACGTCCTGGAGAAAACCAACCTGACCGAGTTCGTAGACCGCCTCCCCGCCGGCCTGGAAACCCCAGCAGGCGAACACGGCGGCATGCTGTCCGGCGGCCAACGCCAGCGCCTGGCAATCGCCCGAGCTCTGCTGGCCCGGCCCGAATTGCTGCTCCTGGACGAACCAACGTCCCAACTGGACGCAGCGAACGAAGCCGCTTTCGCGCGGACGCTGGATCAGGTTGCCGGGGAGTGCGCACTGCTGGTGATCGCCCACCGCCCCGCGACGGTGCGGCGGGCGCGGATGGTGATCGCGTTGGAACAGGGGCGGATCAGCACGGACGTGGGCCTTGTTCCTTAAGCCCTGCAGCTATACCGACGACAGACCGACCAATGTCGCCATTAGCCCAGGTCCTGTTGGCAGGCAAGGAAAACAGTCGTCCCACACCCGGTCACCCTTCCACGGTGATCAGCCCGCGGTTGACCGCCGCCATCACGGCCGCAGTCCGATCGTTCACCTTGAGCTTGCCGAAGATGCGCAGCATGTACGTCTTCACGGTCGCCTCGCTGATGAACAGCCGAGCCCCGACCGCTGCGTTGGTCAGGCCTTGCGCGACCAGCCTGAGCACCTCGATCTCCCGCGCCGAAAGGTTCTCGGTCTTGGAGTTGCGCACTCGCCTGGTCAGCTTCTCCGCTACGGACGGTGCCAGCATCGTCTCGCCTCGGCCCGCGCCGCGGATCGCGGCAAGCAGATCAGACCGTTCGGCGTGCTTGAGCAGGTACCCAGTCGCACCGGCTTCCACGGCGCGCAGTATCTCGTCGTCGGAGCCGTAGGTGGTCAGGATGAGCACCCGGCTCAGCGGCTTCTCCTGCGCGATCCGCGCGGTGGCCGCGGCCCCGCCACCGGGCATTTTCAGATCCATGAGCACCACTGTCGGGTCGAGTGCGTGCGTCATCGCCACCGCTTCGTCCGAACTGCTGCCCTCTCCCACCACTTCGATGTCAGGTTCGTCGGCGAGCATGCCGCGCAGCCCCGCACGGACCACCGGATGGTCGTCCACGATCAAGACGCGGATCGTCCCCGTCACACCGGCACCTCCACCATCAACGTGGTCCCGTGTTCGGGCACACTGCGCAACTCGCAGCGCCCCGCCACCTGTTCTATCCGATTCCGCATCCCGACCAGTCCGTAGCCGGGCGAATCGGCATCCGGGTCGAAGCCGACCCCGTCGTCATGGACTTCCACCCCGACCTGTCCGCCCGCATAGCTCAATCTCACTTCGACCTCGGCGGCCTTCGCGTGCTTTCGGACGTTGGCGAGTGCTTCCTGGGTGACACGCAAGAGCGCGACTTCCGTGGCCACCGGCAACGGCGCGGGCTCGCCCAGCAACTCGAAGCTGACCGGAACACCAGTGTCCCGATCCGCCTTGGCGGCAAGCCGCTGCAACGCCTCCGGCAGCGAAGAGGAATCCAGCGCGCTTGGGCGCAGCGCCTCGATCAGGCCTCGGGCCTCGGCGAGCGCTTCCCGAGCGGTATCAGCGACGAGGCCGAGCTGACCGTCCGCCCGGGTCACCGCCTCGACCTGACCGCCGGAAAGGCCGTTGAGCTGGCCAAGGGCGGCTTTGCTTGCCTGCACCAACATCACGATGCTGCTCAGGCTCTGCGCGATGGCATCGTGAATCTCGCCGGCGAGACGTTCCCGTTCAGCTACCGCGCCGGCCTGCTTGGATACCGCCGCCAGCTCGCTCCGGGTGGATTCGAGCTCGGTGATCAGGTCCGCGCGTTCCCTGCTCTGCCCGATGATGCGGGTAGTCCAGGTTCCGACGATCGCCGAAAAGCTGATGATCGCCAGCGCCAACGGCCCCTGCGCGATAACGGTCTGGACCACCGCGCCCGACTGGAAAGTACCGACCCCGATCGGGACCAGGCTGAACACCACTATCACGCCGGTGGCGTACAGCGGCCGCATGGTCCAGTACGCCTGAGGGATGATCGCCACCAGCGCGATGGAACTGGCCGAGGAGAAGGTCTCCGCTCCAATGAAGAATGCCAGTACGACGCCCAGGTAGAGCACGCCGCGCCAGCTTTCGTCGTCCGCTTTCATCAACGAGCGGCCGTAGACCGCGTACCAGACGCCGCAGCACACGAGCAGCACCGCTGCCAGCGGCTTGCTCTTGGCCGAGGCATCGTCGAGGGCCAGGACGAAGACGATCGTGGCGGCGAACGCCACCAGGTAGTAGCAGTCCCAGATCAGGTAGCCGCGCAGCCATTCATGCGGTACGCGGATCAACCCTGCCTGCTGTTTTTCCACCGGAAGGTCAACAGGCACAGCAGCAGGCCGCCCACGCACCAGGCCCCCAGCATCGCCGCCGTTCTCCTCAGCTCCCATGATCCCGCCACCTCCTGGAAGGTCATCATGTCCGGCAGGAAAACCGAGCGGAATCCCTGCGCCATCCATTTCATCGGGAAGAACGACCCGATTTCGACCAGCGGCGAGCCCAGATTGCGAATCGGGTTGAACAACACGCCGGAAATGAACTGTAGCGCGATGAACGGCAACAGGATGACGGCCGAAGCGCTCTTCGCCGTCCTGGGCAGGCTGCTGATCGCGATCCCCAGCAGGGCGGAGGCCACCACGCCGAGCAGGAACACCCAGCCGAACACCAGCCACTTGTCCATCGTGACCGGCAGCTTCAGGGCGAACAGCGCCTTGCCGATCCCCAGCAGCACCAGAACCTCTGCCACGCTGACCACCAGGACCAGCAAGATCTTCCCGATGAAGTACGACACGACCGGAGTGGGGCTGCCGTGCAGCCGTTTGAGGGTCCCGTCGTCCCGGTCCTGCGCGATCCCGGTGCCGAGGTTGACGAACGTGGTCGACATGATGCCCGCGGCGATCATGCTCGCGGCGAAGATCTGGCTCGCGTCGACGTCCGAACCCGGCACCTTGTCCTTGAAGATGCTCCCCAGCAGCACCAGCATCACCGCCGGCAGGGAGAAGGTGAACACGACCGCGTCACGTTCGCGGAAGAACTGCTTCAACTCGATCGCCCCGCGGGCAAATCCGACCTTGACAGCGCTGGGCGGCGCGGGCCTGCCGGGGCGCTTGCCTGCCTCTTGCACGGTCATACCGATTCCTTCCGAATCTTGGCCTCCGACGCGGAGCCGTCGATCAACTGGAGATAGATGTCTTCGAGACTGGGCCGCTGCACGGACAGGCCCGGCACGTTGCCGTCGTGGCGCTCGACGAGGTCCGCGACCAGCCGATCGGGAGTCGCGGTCTCCTCGACCTTGAGCGAGCCGTTCTCGCGCCAGCTCACCACCGCCTTGGCGCTGGCGCGCCCGCCGAGGGTGGCCGGTTCGCCGGTGATCTTGATCCTGCCGTCCGCGAGGATCGCGACCCGGTTCGCCAGTGCCTCGACTTCGTCGAGGTAGTGCGTGGTAAGCAGGATGGTGATGCCCTCGCCGGCCAACTGGCGGATCAACTGCCAGAACCGCACCCTGGCTTCGGGATCGAACCCGGTGGTCGGCTCGTCGAGGAAGAGCACGTCCGGGTCGCCGATGATGCCCAGCGCGACATCCACCCGGCGACGCTGCCCGCCTGACAACCTGCCGACCCGCTTGCGGGCACACTCGGCGAGCCCGACCTGCTCGATGACCGCCTCCGGGTCACGAAAACGCGGATAGGTGCCCGCGAAGTGCCGGACGACCTCGCGAACGGTCAACTCGGAAGCGTCGGTCGCCGTCTGGGTGACGATGCCGATCCGGCTGCGCCAAGCACGTCCTGCTTTCTCCGGATCCTCGCCCAGTACCGAGACAGTCCCGCTGTCTCGTTTGCGGAAGCCTTCCATGATCTCGACTGTGGTCGTCTTGCCCGCACCGTTCGGGCCGAGCAGCGCGAAGACTTCACCTGCCGAGATGTCGAGAGCGAGCCCGTCCACTACCGTGTTGCCGCCGTAACGCTTGACCAGGTCTCTCACGCGGACTGCTGTTTCGGTCATGAGGAAATCGTGTCCTCGTCACCGGTGGACGAGTAGCGATCGGTGGACGGATCTTTTGTC
This sequence comes from Amycolatopsis sp. NPDC059235, assembly GCF_042754125.1. Lineage (NCBI taxonomy): Bacteria > Bacillati > Actinomycetota > Actinomycetes > Pseudonocardiales > Pseudonocardiaceae > Amycolatopsis > Amycolatopsis sp. NPDC059235. The sequence continues at coordinate 77,132 of NZ_JBHZAG010000016.1, read as the reverse complement.
GACCGATCGACGGACAGCGCGCTTTTCGAAACAACAAAGGCTGCCGAAGCTTGGCTTTCAGCAGTCGATACTGCGGGCAGATGCTCAATTCGAATTAAGCGAAGGATCTTGGCGTGGCCTTGGTCGAGAACAGTCGACCGCACTTTCGCCGACGAGACCCGCGACAACCGGCGGCAGCGGAGCCTGGACCTCCGAACTCTAGGAGCATGAGGCCGCGTTCCCGGTTGCCGGTCAGCTTGTGACGAACGCCAAGCAACCGCCGCACTCGAGGCCCCTGCTCGATTGACGTCCAAGGTGACCGTCGAACCTCAAAGTGGGGCGTAAACGGGGCAGGATGCTCGTGCCAGCCGACCCGGTCAAGGTGCTGACCAGCCAAACCAGTGCCCCCGACGGGGTTCGAACCCGCACTGGGTCGATTTTAAGTCGACTGCCTCTGCCAATTGGGCTACGGGGGCCCACCCACCCTAGCGAACCCACCCCACGACACGACAAAGCCGGGCCGCCCCAAGACGACCCGGCTCCGTCAAAAAACCACTCAGCCCTTGCTAGCCCGGTTGAACTCTTCCTTCGGGTTGTTGATCTGCCCCAGCGAGATAACCTCCCGGCGGAACAACCCCCCGAGCATCCAGTCGAACAGAATCCGGATCTTGCGGTTCCACGTCGGCATCGCCTTGAGGTGGTACGCGCGGTGGAACAGCCACGCGGGGAAGCCCTTGATCTTCAGGTTCAGCGCGTCGGCCACACCCTTGTGCAGGCCGAGGCTCGCGACCGCGCCCAGGTTCTTGTGGAAGTAGTCCTTCGGCTGTCCGCCGCGGATCACCTTGATGATGTTCTTCGCCAGCAGGCGGGCCTGGCGGACCGCGTGCTGGGCGTTCGGCGGGCAGGTCGCGGTCGGGTCCTGTTCGGTGCGCGACAGGTCCGGGATGGCCGCGTTGTCGCCCGCGGTCCAGACGTCCGGGTGGCCGACCACCTGCATCGCCGCGGTGGCCTCGACGCGGCCGCGCTTGTCGAGCGGCAGGTCCGAGCCGGCGAGGACCGGGTTGGCCTTCACGCCCGCGGTCCAGATGATCGTGTCGGTGTCGAACTCGGTGCCGTCCGAGAGCACGACGTGGCCGTTTTCGAACGACTTCGCCGCGGTCGACAGGTAGACCTCGATGCCGCGCTTCTCCAGCTGCTGCACCGTGTACACACCCAGCGTCTCGCGCACCTCGGGCAGGATCCGCCCGGCCGCCTCGACCATCACCCAGCGGATGTCCGCCGGCTTGATGTTCGGGTAGTAGTTCTCGACCGCGAAGCGGGTCATGTCCTCGAGCTCGGCCAGCGCCTCGATGCCCGCGAACCCGCCGCCGACCACGGTGAACGTGAGCAGGCGCTTGCGCAGCTCGGGGTCGAGCGTGCTGGCGGCCTCGTCCAGCTTGGTCATGATGTGGTTGCGCAGGTAAATCGCTTCGCCGATGGTCTTGAAGGCGATGCCCTGCTCGGCGAGGCCGGGGATCGGCAGGATCCGCGCGACGGCGCCGAGCGCGACCACGAGCACGTCGTAGTTCAGCGTCTCGATGTGGCCGTCGGCCGCCTCGACCGTGACGGCCTTGCGCTCGTTCTCGATCTTCGTGACCCGCGCGGTCAGCACGTGGCAGCGCTTCAGCACGCGGCGCAGCGGCACGACCACGTGCCGCGGCTCGATCGCGCCGGCCGCCGCCTCGGGCAGGAACGGGGCATAAGTCATGTGCGGCTGCGGGTCAACGACGGTCACGGAGGCCTCGTTGGCACGCAGCATCTTCTGAAGCCCGTACGCGGTGTACAGGCCGACGTATCCACCACCGAGGACGAGGATCCGAGTCGGTTCCGACTTCGCAGCAGCCATGTACCTATAGTCGCACTTCCGAAGCGGCTCCGCTCGGGTACCCCACCCCGCTGTGACCAGCATCGCCACGCTGGTTGTCACGATTCAGATGAGCCCGGCCGCCGAGGCCGCGGCGGTGAACGCGGTCACCACCATGGGCTGTGTCACACGACCGGTCTGGACATTGCGCGGTGACACGTGGTAGCAGCCGAACACCGCTAGGTCGCCGAGCTGCATCCGGGCGCCGTGCGCGAAGGCCGGCCGCGGTTTCGGCACCGGCCAGCCCGCGGCGGACAGCACGGGCAGTAACGCCTGCCAGCCGAACGCGCCGAGCACGACGATCGCGCGCAGGGTCGGCCGCAGCAGGTCCAGTTCGTCGGCCAGCCAGTGCCGGCAGGTGTCCCGTTCACCGGGGGTCGGCCGGTTCTCCGGCGGCGCGCAGCGGACCGGCGAGACGAGCCGGGTGCCGCGCAGCGTGAGCCCGTCGCCGATGGCCGTGGACACCGGCTGCGACGCGAGACCGACCTCGTACAGCACGCGAAAGAGAAAGTCGCCCGACGGATCGCCGGTGAACATCCGCCCGGTGCGGTTCGCCCCGTGCGCGGACGGCGCGAGCCCGACCACGGCCAGCGCGGCATCCTCCGCGCCGAAGCCGGGAACCGGCCGCGCCCAGTACTCCTCGCCGGCGAACGCGGCCTTCGTCCCGGCCACGCCTTCGCGCCATTCGACCAGCCGCGGGCAGGCCCGGCACTGCACCAGCTGCGCGTCGAGGCCGGCGAACGTGCGCATCGATCTCCTCCGCGTTGGTGTGCTGCCACGGTAACGCGGGATAGGTTGGGGCCATGGCCGACACCACCGCGGACGAGACCGCCGAGAAGACCAAGGACGAGGAAACCAAGGCGGCCGAGCCCGTCGACGACCTCGTCACGACGCAGCACACCCTCACCGTCAAGCGGCGCAAGCTCGCCTACACCGCCCAGACCGGCCGGATCGTGCTCCGCCAAGAGGTCAAGAAGGACGGCAAGTCCGAGGGCCACCAGGCCAAGGCCGAGGTTTTCCTCACCGCCTACACCTTGGACGACGCCGACCCCGGCACGCGGCCGGTCACCTTCGCCTTCAACGGCGGCCCCGGTTCCTCCAGCATCTGGCTCCACATGGGCCTGCTCGGACCGCGCCGGGTGCTCTCCGGCGACGTCGACGACCCGGTGCCGCCGCCGTACGGGCTCGAGGACAACCCGGAAAGCCTGCTCGCGCACAGCGACCTGGTGTTCATCGACCCAGTCCAGACCGGCTACTCGCGGGTGACCGAGGGCGGCGAATCCCAGCCGTACACCGGATTCCAGGGCGACGTCGAATCGATCGCGGAGATCATCCGGCTGTGGGTTTCGCGCAACGAGCGCTGGCTGTCGCCGAAATTCCTCGCCGGCGAGTCGTACGGCACGCTGCGCGCCGCCGCGCTGGCCGGGCACCTGCAGGAACGCTACGGCCTGTACCTCAACGGCTTGATGCTCATCTCGTCCGTTCTGGACCTCGGCACGCTGCGCTTCCACGAGGGCAACGACCTGCCGTACTCGCTGTTCCTTCCCACGTACGCGGCGATCGCGCACTACCACGGACGCCACGGCGACCGTCCGCTCGACGACGTGCTCGCCGACGCCGAGGACTTCGCCGCGAAGGAACTGCCGTGGGCGCTTTCCCGCGGCGCGCGGCTGTCCACTCAGGACCGGACCGAGGCGGTGCAGACGATCGCGTCCCTCACCGGGCTCAGCGAATCCTATGTGGACCGGGTCAACCTGCGGATCGAGCACATCCGGTTCTTCACCGAACTGCTGCGCGACCAGGGGAAGACCGTCGGCCGGATGGACGGCCGGTTCACCACGTGGGAGCCGGACGGCGGCGTCGAGCACATGAGCGACGACCCGTCGGTCTCGCGGATCATCGGGGCCTACTCGGCCGGGTTCAACCACTACGTGCGCGCCGAACTCGGGTACGAGAACGACCTGCCGTACGAGATCCTGTCCACCGAGGTGTTCAAGGCCTGGTCCTACAAGGAGTTCGAGGGCCGTTCAGTGTCCGTTGTGGACACCTTGAGCGCGGCGATGCGGTCGAATCCGCACCTGCAGGTCCACGTCGCGTTCGGGCATTACGACGGCGCGACGGCGTACCACGCGTCCGAGTACGTGCTCTCGCAGCTGAAGATCCCGGAGGAGCTGCGGGAAAACATCGACACGGCTTACTACCCGGCCGGGCACATGATGTACGTGCACGAACCGTCGCGGGTGCAGCAGTCGAAGGACCTGGGCAAGTTCGTGAAGAAGGCGTCCAACCGCTGACCTGGTGAGTGCCTATGCCGGTTCTAACCGGCATAGGCACTCACAACCAGTCGTGTTCCCGCGCGTACCGCGCCGCCTCGTGCCGCGTTCGCGTCTGCGTCTTCTGCATCGCGTTCGACAGATAGTTCCGCACAGTCCCCTCCGCCAAATGCAGCTGCGCGGCGATATCGGCGACCGAATACCCCTCCCGCGTCGCCCGCAGCACGTCGATCTCCCGCACGGTCAACGGACAGTCGTCCACCACCGCGAGCGCCGAGACATCCGGGTCGATCCAGCGTTTGCCCTCGTCCAGCGTCGCGATCACCGACGCGATGTGCGCGGGTTCCGCCGATTTGCTGACAAACCCCTGCACGCCGAGCTTCAACGCTTTGCGCAGCACTCCCGGTCGCGCGTGCCGGGTCAGCATCAGGATCACCTGCTCCGGCCGTTCCCGCCGGATCCGCGCGACCGCGCCCAGTCCGTCCACATTGGGCATCTCCAGGTCGATCACCAGCACGTCCGGCCGATGCTCCATAGTGGCCAGTACCGCTGCCTCGCCGTCTTCCGCCTCGGCGAGCACCGTGATCTCGCCTTCCAGCGGCAGCAGCGCAGCCATCGCCTTGCGGAGCAGAGCTTCGTCGTCGGCAAGCACCACGGTCGTCATCGCGACACCTTCTCCGGGAAGGCCGCGGCTGTGACGAATCGGCCGTCCTTCTGCTCCACTGTCAATTCTCCGCCCTGATCTGCCAGCCGGTCCGCCAAAGTGGACAGTCCACTCAGTACCGGCGGGTCACCGTCCGCGACGCCGTCGTTGGCGATGCTGATCCCCGCTTCAGTCAACGTGATCCGCACCTGCCGGGCTTGCGCGTGCCGGAGGATGTTCGTGGTCGTCTCGCGCAGAACCTGACCGAGCAGCTCGTCCACTCCCGAGTGGACCTCCGCCCGCCGATCGATCCGCACGTGGATTCCGGCCGCCTCGAAGAGGTTCTTCGCGTTCTCCAGTTCCGCGGACAGATTGAGCCGACGCTGGGCGTAAGCGAGTTCCTTGGTCTGCACGATGGTGTCGCCGACCAGGGTGTGCACCTCGCGCAGTTCCTCTTGTGCCCGTTCGAGATCCCGATGCAGCAGCTTCTCCGCGAGCGCGACCTTCAGCTTCACCACGTGCAGCGTGTGCCCCTGGATGTCGTGCAGTTCGCTGGCGAACCGGACGCGTTCCCGGACCACCGCCAGCTCCGCCTCCTTCTCGCGCGACTCTTCAAGCTCCGCGACGAGGTCGTAGAGCCGCTGACTGGCGAACATCAGCAGGGTCGACAGCGCCGAGCCGATCGCCGGAGTCACCACGTAGGCCAGCACCCGCGCGCCGAGATGGTCGTGATGCAGCAGCAAATTGGTCGAGCCGATCGCGCCGGTCAGCACGGCGAGGCCGACCAGCGCGGCGAACCTCCGCCGCGGCAGCGGCGGGATGAGGAACGACCCGACCATGCTCAGCCCGTAGAACGCCATGGGGCTGTTGCTCAGCGCGCCGGCGAGCCAGACGAACGCGGTCAGCACCAGGCTCGGGCGCGCGGTGCGGACGAAGTCGCCCGCGGTCCAGCGTTCGGCGGTGGCGGTCGCGGCCAGCAGCCCGATCACCTGGATGACGACGTGCCACCAGGTCTTCGCCGAGAGGACCACCAGCAGCACCCCGACCACCAGCAGCGGCGGCATCACCGTGACGAGGTTGAGCCGCCGCAGCCGGTCCTGGACCGCGTCGCCGGACCAGGACATCCGGCGGGGCCGCGGCGGGCGGATCTCGGTCATGGTGCTCCAGGTTCGGCCGGGCGGTTCGGCCCCAGCATGCCGCAGCCGCCGAAGGCCCACCAGTGACGCGGCGTCATGTCTTCGGCTGACGTGGCCGCACTACCGCGGACCTGGGAGAACCGGCTGGAATCGGAGCATGTCCACGACCCCAGTCATCGACGTCGACCACCTGAACCTCACCTACGGCGATTTCCAGGCCGTGCGCGACCTGTCGTTCCAGGTCGGCCGCGGCGAACTGTACGCGCTGCTCGGCACGAACGGCGCGGGGAAGACCTCGACCCTGGAGACCGTCGAGGGGCACCGGCCGCCCAGCTCAGGCACCGTGCGGGTGTTCGGCAAGGACCCGCGCGAGCGCGCCGCCGTCCGGCCGCGGATGGGGATCATGCTGCAGGAAAGCGGCTTCTCGCCGGATCTGACCGTGCGCGAATCGATCCGGCTGATCGGCAGCCTGACCCAGCGCGACGACAACGTCGACCGGCTGCTCGGCATCACCGACCTCACCCGCAAAGCCACGACGAGGGTCTCGCAGCTCTCCGGCGGCGAAAAGCGCCGGCTGGACTTCGCGACCGCCGTGTACGGAACGCCGGACCTGGTCTTCCTCGACGAGCCGACCACTGGTCTGGACATCCAGTCGCGCGACGCGCTGTGGAACGCGGTGGACCGGCTCCGTGAGGACGGCACCACCATCGTCCTCACGACGCATTACCTCGAGGAAGCACAACAGCGCGCCGACCGCATCGGCCTGATGCACCAGGGCACGCTCAACCGCGAAGGCACCGTCGCCGAACTGACCCGGACGCTGCCCGCGACCATCCGCTTCGGACTTCCGCCGCACGCGCCGATGCCGCCGCTGCAAGCGACCCGCGAGGAGGACGGCCGGTTCCTCATCGAGACCTTCGGCCTGCAGAAAGACCTGCACACCCTGCTCGGCTGGGCACAGGACAGCGCGGTGGAACTGGCCGAATTGGAGGCCGGCCCGACCCGCCTCGACGACGTCTTCCGCGCCATCGGCAACGCGTAACCCATTCCCGAAAGGCTTTCCCATGTTCTCCATCGCCCGCGGCGAACTGATCCAGCTCTTCCGAAACCGATTAGTACTGGTCACCTCGCTGATTCTGCCGGTCGCCTTCAGCGCTTTCTTCATCTCCCGGCACGAAACCTTCGCAAAGCTCGGCAGCCTCGGCTATATCGCGGCACTGACGCTTTCCTTCATCACCGCGATCGGCCTCTACACCACCACCGTCACCACGCTCGCGGCCCGACGGCAGAACCTGTTCCTCAAGCGATTGCGGTCCACCGCGGCGAGCGACTCCGGCATTCTCGTCGGTCTGCTCCTGCCGATCACGGTGATCACCACGATCCAGGTCGTCGTCATCCTCGCCGTGCTCGGCGCGGTCACCGGCCTGCCGAAGAACCCGCTGCTGCTGGTGGTCGCGGTCTTCGCGACCGTCGCCATGATGCTCGCGCTAGGCCTGGCCACCGCCGGCCTCACGAACTCGCCGGAGCACGCCCAGGTCACCACGCTGCCGGTCACCCTCGCCGTCCTCGCGGTGGCGAGTTGGATCGGAATCACCGGAACGGAACAGCTTTCCCTCCTGAAACGACTTCTCCCCGGCGGGGCGGCCACCGAACTCGTGTTGAATTCCTGGAATGGCGGAGCGTCGGTCGCCGACTCACTCGTCCTGCTCGGCCCGATCGCGGCGTGGCTGATTCTCAGCGTCACCCTGGCGACCCGACTATTCCGCTGGGAACCGCGCCGCTGAAACCCCTTCCGGCGCCGAGCAGATCGGAGTAATCTCGGCGGCGCTCTCGATCGTCGACGTGTCCGCGGCAGCGCGGCCGGAAGTCGGCCCCGACCGGCAGCCGAGCCGCGCTGCCCGCGAACAGCTCTGTTTCGTGCACTTTCCCTTCAGTTTCCTGAGTTCGCTTGATCTCGGCTAAGGATGGAAAACAGTGCGAAAACAATTGCTCGTCGTACTGGCGGCCGTCGCGCTGACGACGACCGCTGTTCCGGCGTACGCGACCCCCTCGAAGTCATCGGTGACCTGGGGTGCGTGCCCGGCTGACGTCGCTTCCCCGATCCTGCAGTGCGCGTCGCTCGAAGTGCCGCTGGACTACCGGCAGCCGGACGGAAAGAAGATCAGCATCGAGATCTCCCGGCTGCCCAGCACCGACGCCGCCAAACGGCGCGGGGTGCTGCTGTTCAACCCGGGCGGCCCCGGCGGTCTCGGGCTCGCCTTCCCGCTCACGTGGGCGCGGCTCGGAGTCCCGTCGAGCGTGCTCGCCGAGTACGACCTGATCGGCTTCGACCCGCGCGGGGTCGACCACAGCAGCCCGGTGAGCTGCGACCTGAAGCCAGAACAGCTTTCTCTCGCCCCGAAGTACGCGCACGACCGCGAGGAAGTCGTCCAGGCTTCGGAGTCCGCGAAGCAGATCGCGCAGCAGTGCGCCGCTTCGGCCTCGGCCCCGATCCTGCCCTACATCACCACCGCGAACACCGCCCGGGACATGGACCAGATCCGGGCAGCGCTCGGCGAGCAGAAGATCTCCTACTTCGGCTTGTCGTACGGCACCTACCTCGGCGCGGTGTACGCCTCGATGTTCCCCGACCAGACCGACCGCGTCGTGCTCGACAGCGTCGTCGGATCGACCGGTGTCGACGTCACCACGGTGCGGCGATTCGGCGAAGGAATGCAGGACCGCTTCCCGGACTTCGCTAAATGGGCGGCCATCCGCCATTCGATCTACGGTCTCGGCGCCACTCCCGCCGAAGTCGCCGCGACTTTCTCGAAGCTCGCGGACCGGCTCGACGAGCAGCCCGCCTGGGGAGTCGACGGCTCCACCTTCCGGCTGGGCACGCACAGCCTGACCTACCAGACGCTGGCCTTCCCCGTGCTGGCGCAGGCCTGGCAGGCGCTGCTCAACAACCAGGCGCCTCCGGCTGGCTCGATGCGGCTGCCGGCCACCGGGCCGGAGCAGAGCCAGCGGGCCACCATGATTTCGGTGCTGTGCGGGGACAACGCGTGGCCCCGGTCGATTTCGACCTATCAGCGCAACGTCGCCGAGGACCGGGCCGCGTACCCGATGATCGGCGGCGCGACGGCGAACGTCTGGCCGTGTGCGCACTGGGCCGCCCAGCCGCTTGAGCCGCCAGTGCAGTTCAGCGACCAGGGCCCGTCGAACCTGTTGCTGGTCCAGAACCTGCGCGACCCGGCGACGCCGCTGTCCGGCGCGCTGGAAACCCGCGGAGCGTTCGGCGACCGGGCTCGTCTGGTCACTGTGGACCAGGGCGGACACGGCGTAGGCCTCCCGTACCTGAACAGCTGCGGTTTCGGCGCCGTCATCAACTACCTGGTGAACGGAACCCGGCCGGACACCGACAAGTACTGCGGCGCCGAAGCGAACGCCACGCGATCGCTGACCACGCAGCAGCAACAGGCCGCCGGCAAGGTGATGGACCAGCTGCGGCGATTCTGAACGGACGATGGGTGGGACGATGATCGGCGGTGGGGCGGGCTTTCCCGCCCCACCGTCGTTTGCCCCTTCCTCCGGTCTTCCGAGTCTGGTCTCCCGAGTCCGCTCTCGACGCAGGAAGGAAAACCGTGCGAAGACAATTGCTCGCCCTGCTGGCCGCCGTCGCGTTGACCGCGACGGCCGTTCCGGCTTCCGCCGCATCCGCTAGATCCGCGGTGAACTGGGGCAAGTGCCCGGCCGACGTCACGTCTCCGTTACTGCAATGCGCGTCCATCGAAGTGCCGCTTGACTACCGGAATCCGGACGGCAAGAAGATCAGCGTCGAAATCTCCCGGCTGCCCAGCGGCAGTCCGGCGAAACGGCGCGGGGTGCTGCTGTTCAACCCGGGCGGCCCCGGCGGCACCGGCCTCACGCTCCCGCTGGAAATAGCCCAGGCCGGTCTGCCCACGAACCTGCCCGCCGAGTACGACCTGATCGGCTTCGACCCTCGCGGCGTCGGCCACAGCAGTCCGGTGAACTGCGGCCTGACCCCGGAGCAACTGGTGCTCGATCCGAAGTACGCGCACAACGATTCCGAGGTCGTCGCCGCCTCCGCGTTCGCCAAGGGGATCGCGCAGCGGTGCGCGGCCTCGGATTCCGCCCCGGTGCTGCCCTTTCTGACCACCGCGAACACCGCGCGGGACATGGACCGGATCCGGGCCGCGCTCGGCGAGGCCAAGATCTCCTACCTCGGCTACTCATACGGCACCTACCTCGGCGGGGCCTACGCGACGCTGTTCCCGGACCGGACCGACCGGATGGTGCTCGACAGCGTTCTCGGACCGGGCGGGTACGACATCACCGAAGCCCGGCGCTCCGCCGAAGGCATGCAGGACCGCTTCCCGGACTTCGCGAAATGGGCCGCCGCCCGCGATGCCAGCTACGGTCTCGGCACCACGCCGACCGCCGTCACCGCGAACTTCGGCAAGCTCGCGGACAAACTCGACGAGACCCCGGTGGCCGGCATCGACGGTTCGTACTTCCGGCTGGCGGCGTACGGCCTGACCTACCAGACCCGGTTCTTCCCGAGGCTGGCGCAGGCCTGGCAAACGCTCCTCGCGAACCAGGCGCCGCCGGGCGTGGTGCTGCCTGCCCCGACGCCCGCCAAACAGAGCCAGATCGGCACCATGATCTCGGTTCTGTGCGGGGACAACGCGTGGCCGCGCACGATTTCGACCTATCAGGACAACGTCGCGCGGGATCGGGCCGCGTACCCGCTGATCGGCGGCTCGACAGCGAACGTGTTGCCGTGCGCGCACTGGCCGAACCAGCCGATCGAAGCACCGGTCCGGCTCAGCGACCAGGGTCCGTCAAACCTGCTGTTGGTCCAGAACACGCGCGACCCGGCGACCCCGCTGTCCGGCGCGCTGGAAACTCGCGCGCGGTTCGGCCACCGCGCCCGGATGGTCACCGTGGACCAGGGCGGCCACGGTGCCGGCCTCCCGTTCCTGAACAGCTGCGGGTTCAACGCCGTCACCGATTTCCTGGTGAACGGAACGCGTCCGGACACCGACAAATTCTGCCGCGCCGAAGCGAACGCTCGCGAGCTCAGCCAGCAGCAACAGCAGGCGGCCGACAAGGTGACGGACCAGTTGCGGCAGTACTGAACCGACGATCGCCAGAAAAGGAGAACCGTGCGAAGAACATTGCTCGTCGTACTCGCCACCGCCGCGTTGACCGCGACAGCGGTTCCGGCGTCCGCCACTCAACCCGCACTGCACTGGGGCAAGTGCCCGGCGGATATCTCTGCTCCAGCACTGCAATGCGCGTCGCTCGAGGTACCCCTGGATTACCGGAACCCAGCCGGCACAAAGATCAGCGTCGAAATCTCCCGTCTCCCGAGCAGCGACCCGGCCAAACGCCGCGGCGTACTGCTGTTCAACCCGGGCGGCCCCGGCGGCACCGGTCTCACCTTCCCGCTGGAAATGGCTCAAGTCGGTCTGCCCACCAGCCTGCTCGCCGAATACGACCTGATCGGCTTCGACCCGCGCGGCGTCGTCCACAGCAGCCCGGTGAACTGCGATCTGAAACCGGAACAGCTCCTCACCATCGTTCCCAACTATGCGCACAACCCCGCCGAAGTCACCGCGGCCGCGACGTCGGCCAAACAGATTTCGCGGCAATGCGCCACTTCGACGTCCGCGTCGATCCTGCCGTACATCAACACCGCGAACACCGCGCGCGACATGGACCAGATCCGCGCCGCACTCGGCGAGTCGAAGATCTCCTATTTCGGTTTGTCCTACGGCACTTACCTCGGCGGGGTCTACGCGTCACTGTTCCCGGACCGGACCGACCGGGTAGTACTCGACAGCATTCTCGGGCCGGACGGGTACGACATCACCGCGTCTCGCCGTTTCGCCGAAGGAATGCAGGACCGTTTCCCGGACTTCGCCAAGTGGGCCGCCGTACGGGATACGAGCTATGGCCTCGGCGCCACTCCCGCCGCAGTCACCGCGAATTTCTTCAAGCTCGCCGACAAACTCGACCAGCATCCCGCCGGAGGATTCGACGGTTCGCTCTTCCGGTCTGCGACGCACAGCCTGATCTACCAAACCTCGGCCTTCCCCCGGCTCGCTCAACTGTGGCAGGCCTTCCTCACCGACCAAGCTCCCCCGGACGATTCGCTGCCGAGCACCAGCGGCCCGATCCAGAGCCAGGTGACCACGATGCTCTCGGTCGTGTGCGGGGATCACGCGTGGCCCCGGCAGATTTCGACCTACCAGCGCAACGTCGCGCACGACCGGGCCGTGTACCCGATGCTCGGCGGCGCGACAGCGAACGTCTGGCCGTGCGCCGCCTGGTCGTATCAGCCGAGCGAACCGCCGGTGCGGTTCAGCGACCAGGGTCCCTCCAACCTGTTGCTGGTCCAGAATTTGCGCGACCCGGCGACGCCGCTCTCCGGCGCGCAGGACACCCGCGAAGCATTCGGCAATCGGGCGCGAATGGTCACGGTGGACCAAGGCGGCCACGGCGTCGCGCTCCCGTACTTGAACAGCTGCGGCTTCAACGCCGTCATCGACTATCTCGTGCACGGTAACCGGCCGGGCACCGACAAATTCTGCGGCGCGGAAGCAAGCGCCGCTCGATCGCTTACCCCGCAACAACAGCAGGCGGCCGACAAGATCATGGACCGGCTGCGGCAGTACTGAAATAGGCGGTGGGGCGGAACACCCGCCCCACCGCCGCTCGTTCAGCGCAGGAAAGCCGAACCCCGCGTCACCGCGGAATAAGCATCCACGGAACCATGTCCGTAGAATCCGTTGAACGACGCGTCACCCAAGCAGGTCGCCGTGAACGAAGCGTCCCGGCCCTCCTTGAGGTAATCGACCGTCCGCGGCACCGGGCACGCGATCGGTGCCGCCGTGCCTTCCAGCACCCGCTGCACCGCGTCCGGATCCATCGATACCGAATGCCCAGTCTTCTTGCCGTACTGGGAAATGATCAGCGCCGCCACCCCAGTCGCATGTGGAGCGGCCATCGAAGTCCCTTGCAGCCATTGGTAATAGCCGACTCGGCCATCCGCCGCCGTCGCCTTCTGCACGCCGAGCGCGACCCCAGCCGGGGTCACATTGCCCGCTGCGTCAATGTTTCCCGCCGCCACACCGACGTTGCGCGGGTACGTGGACAGGATCTCGTTCTCGACCGTCCGGTACCAAGGCGTGCCGTAACCATCGCGGAAGAACCCGCCAGGCGCGGAAACGGAGATCTGCTCGGTGCCGTAGTTGGAGTAGTCCGCCTTCGCCTGCGTCGGACCGAACGAGCCGACACCGATGGTGTGCGGGCCTTCGACCGGCAGCGAGAAGCACGAAGCATTGTCGATCTTGCGCGGATGCGGCCCGTTCGCCGGGTAGTCCGGGCTCGTGACGTCATCGTGCGGCGCGGCCAATTCGTCGTGCTGGTTGCCGAGCGCGACCACCATCGTCACGCCCTTGCGGTGCGCGTAGTTCAACGCCCGCGTGGTCGCTTCGATGATCGTGCGCTGTTCCGCTTGTTCCGCGGCGGAATCCGCCGGATTCGAGCGGCAGTTGTACAGCCACGGGTCCACGTAGAAGCTCATGTTGACGACGTCGATTCCCGCGTCGCCGGAATACGTCAGCGCGTCGACGGTCGGCTGCAGGAAGAAGAACCCGGCGTCCTGTCCGGCGCGGATGTTCACCAGCGTCACGTTCGGTGCCACGCCCGAAACGCCGAATCCATTGGCGGCCGCGGCAATCGTGCCCGCGACGTGCGTTCCGTGGCCGTTGTCGTCGTGGTCCACCGGGTCGACGCAGCCGCGGAACTCGCACGGCCCGTCGACCACGGTGCCGTTGACGTCCGCGACGATGTCCTTGGTGAAGTTGCGCGAATCGGCCTTGTCGAAGTTCGGCGCGATGTCCGGGTGGCTGCCGTCGACGCCGGTGTCGATGATGCCGACCTTCACCCGCTTGTCGCCCGCCTGCTTGGTGCGCGCGAGGTCGGAGCGGGTCGATTTGAGGCCCCAGAGCTGGTCGTCCAGCGGATCGGTGCCGACCGCCTTGTTCGCCGCGGCCTTGCGCGACACACTGCCGCGGCCTTCCTTCTCGACCGCGTCCGGCTTCTCCTTCTTGCCCGCCTTCGGCGCGCTGCCGATCGCTTTCGCCTTCGCCGCGCCGAATACCGCGCGATTGGCCGAAACCCGCTCAGTGAAGCCAGTAGCGGGCGCGGTGGCGGTGATGAGCCCGACGGCGGTGTTGGTCGCGACGATCGTGCCGCCGGCGTCGCGCACCGCCTGTTGCGCGGCGGCGACGCTCTGGCCGTCCCGCGCCAGGACGCTGAATTCCGTCAGCGGCCCGGCCGGTTGGGCCGTCGCCGCCGGAAGGGCGACGACGGACACCACACCGAACAACGGCACCGCGAGTGCCGCAGCGAGCAATCTTGGTCTTTTCACGAGTCCTCCTCACGAAAACCGACAATGCAACGTACATAGCGGACACTGCGTGCGGCAATCGGCAAACCGGAGGAATCGCCTGGTTACGGAACCACCGACTTCACCTCGGCGAAGTGACAAGCCGACAGATGCCCGTCCGTCCGGGGTTCCAGCTTCGGAGCCTCGGTCGCGCAAATGTCCGCGGCCTTCCAGCACCGCGTGCGAAAACGGCAGCCGGACGGCGGATCGATCGGGCTGGGCACGTCGCCTTCCAGCCGGATCACCTGCCGCTGCCCGCGCACCGCCGGGTCCGCCACCGGCACCGCCGACAGCAGTGCCTGGGTGTACGGATGAGACGGTCGCTCGTAGATCTCGTCCTCAGTCCCGATTTCGACGATCTTGCCCAGGTACATCACCGCGACCCGGGTGGACAGATGCCGCACCACCGACAGGTCGTGCGCGATGAACACATAGGACAGTCCGAACTCGCCCTGCAGTTCCCCGAGCAGGTTCATCACCTGCGCCTGAATCGAAACGTCCAAAGCGGACACCGGCTCGTCGCAGATGATCACCTTGGGCCGCAACGCCAGCGCCCGCGCGATGCCGATGCGCTGGCGCTGCCCGCCGGAGAACTGGTGCGGATACCGGTTCACGTGCTCGGGATTGAGCCCGACCACCTCCAGCAGTTCCTGCACCTTCTTCGCCCGCGAACCCTTCGGCGCGACGTCGGTGTGGATCTCGAACGGCTCGCCGACGATGTCGCCGACGGTCATCCGCGGATTCAGCGACGTGTACGGGTCCTGCAGCACGATCTGGATCTCCCGGCGCATCCGCCGCAGTTCCGCGCCGCGCAGCTTGAACAAATCGCGGCCCTCGAACGTCGCCGCCCCGCTGGTCGGCTCCTCCAGGCGCATCAGCACCTGGGCGAGCGTCGACTTGCCGCAGCCGGATTCGCCGACCACGCCGAGCGTTTCGCCGGGCTGCAGGTCGAAGGACACGCCGTCGACGGCCTTCACGTGTGCGATGGTCCGTTTGAACAGCACACCGTCGCGCACCGGGAAATGCTTCACCAGATCGCGGACGCTGAGAATCGGCTCACCCACGGCTCTCCACCACCTCCTCGGCGAAGTGACACGCACTGACCCGGCCGAAGCCGAGCGCGTGCGAGGACGGCCGCTCGTCGCGGCACCGTTGCTCGGCCCGTTTGCACCGCGGATGGAACGGACATCCGGCCGGAATGTCGAGCAGGCTCGGCGGCAGACCCTTGATCGTCTCCAGGGTCTGTCCTTTGAGGTCCAATCGGGGCAGCGAATCCATCAGCGCGGCGGTGTAGGGATGCCCCGGCGAACTGAACAATTCCCGCACGTCGGCCTGTTCCACGATCCGCCCGGCGTACATCACCGCGATCCGGTCCGCGACCTCCGCGACCACGCCGAGGTCGTGCGTGATGAGGACGAGCCCCATCCGCCGTTCCCGCTGGATGTCCGCGAGCAGGTCCATGATCTGCGCCTGCACGGTCACGTCCAGCGCGGTCGTCGGCTCGTCCGCGATGAGCAGATCCGGGTCGAGTGCAAGCGACATCGCGATCATCGCGCGCTGTCGCATGCCGCCGGAGAACTGATGCGGGTAATCCTTCACCCGCCGTGCCGCGGCCGGGATGCGCACCAGGTCGAGCAATTCGATCGCGCGCTTGCGTGCGTCCTTTTTGGACATGCCAAGCCGGACCCGCAGCTGTTCTTCGATCTGGAACCCGACGGTGAACACCGGGTTCAGCGCCGAAAGCGCGTCCTGGAAGATCATCGCGATCTCCGCACCACGCACCTGCCGCCGCCGATCCTGCGACGCGGTGAGCAGATCCTCGCCGCGATAGCGGATCGACCCGCCGGTGATCACCCCCGGCGGGGTGTCGAGAATTCCCATGATGGTCTGCGCCGTGACGCTCTTGCCGGATCCCGATTCGCCAAGCACGGCAAGCGTTTCCCCGGCATGCACGGAATAGCCGACGCCGTTGAGCACGTTGGCCACGCCGTCGGAGGTGCGGAACTCCACGTGCAGGTCTTCGACCTCGAGCAGCAATTCGTTCTCGGCCGCCGGACCTGGAGCATTGGACACTGTGGACATCGCGGCTACCTCGACTTCGGGTCGAGCGCGTCGCGGATACCGTCGCCGAGCATCACGAACGCGAGCACGGTGATGGTGACGAACGCACCGGGGAACAGGAGCATGTGCGGGACCGCGCGGAAATAGTCGCGAGCGTCGCTGATCATGACGCCCCACGACACCACCGGCGGCCGCACTCCGATGCCGAGGTACGCCAGCGTCGCCTCGGCTCCGATCGCCGCGCCGAGCGCGATCGTGGCGTACACGAGCACCGGCGCGAGTGTGTTCGGCAGCAGGTGCCGGAACACGATCCGCGGTGTGCTGGCACCGAGCGCGCGGGCCGCCTTCACGTAGTCCAGCTGTTTGGCAACCAGCGTCGCGGACCGCATGATGCGCATCGCCACCGGCCAGGTCAGCACCGCGATCGAGCACACCACCTGCACGATGATGGTGACCTGCCCGGGATTCGTGCCCGGCGCGTTGAACGTGGTGAGGATGACGATCGCGCCCAGCACGAACGGGAGGCCGGCGAAAACGTCGCCGAGCCGGGACAGCAGGCTGTCGATGAGGCGGCCGTAGTAGCCCGCGACAATGCCGATCAACGATCCGAACAGGACAGTCAGCAGCGTCGCGAAAACACCGACCAGCAGCGAAGCCCTGGCCCCGTAGATGGTCCGCGCGTAAACGTCGTAGCCCTGGTTGTCGTAGCCGAACCAGGCATCCGCGGACGGGCCTTCGTTGGCGTGCGTCAGATCGCTGTAGCCGGCGTCGCGGTGCGAGAACAGCCCCGGAGCGATCGCGATCAGCACGACCAGCAGGATGATCAGCGCGGAGATCACGAACGCCGGCTTGCGGCGCAGCTGCCGCCACGCGTCGCCCCACAGACTGCGCGGCTTCTTCGGACCGGCGTCGGCCGAGCTGTCCACATGCGACAGCTGTGCCGCGTCGACTCCTCCGCCGCCGACGAGATTCGGGTCAGTCATAACGGATCCTCGGGTCGAGAACGGCGTAGAGCAGGTCCACGATCAGGCTCATCAGCAGATACACCAGCACCAGCAGCACGACGACGCCGACGACGGTCGCGCTTTCCCGGTTCTGGAGGCCGCGGAAGATCAGGCCGCCGAGACCGTTGATGTTGAACACGCCCTCGGTCACGATCGCACCGCCCATGAGCGAGCCGAGGTCGGTGCCGAGGAAGGTCAGCACCGGGATCACCGAGTTGCGCAGCAAATGAATGCCGATGACGCGACTGTTGGGCTGTCCCTTGGCAATCGCGGTGCGAATGTAGTCGGCGTGCCGGTTTTCCGCGATCGACGTTCTCGTCAACCGGGCGACATAAGCCATCGAGAGGCTTCCGAGCGCGATTCCCGGCACAATCAACTCGCCGAAACTCGGATCGTCCGACACGCTGGCGTCGATGATGCCCAGGTTCACGCCGAGCACGATCTGCAGCACGATCGCGGTGACGAACACCGGCAGCGAGATCAGGAACGTGGTCGAGACCAGTACCAGATTGTCGAGGAAACCCTTGCCGCGCAAGCCGGTCAGCACGCCGGCGGTGAGGCCGATGACCGCTTCGATGAGCACCGCGACGAGCGCGAGGCGCAGCGTGATCGGGTAAGAGGTGGAGATCAGTTCGCCGACCGAGGAGCCGTTGAACGTCTCGCCCCAGTCGCCGCTGAACAGGCTCCCGAGGTATTTGAAGTACTGGACGAACAGATTGTCGTTCAGGTGGAACTTCTGGGTCATCAGGTCGATGTAGGCCTGCGGGCAGGCTTGCTGACCGCATTTGCCGGAGAACGGGTCCCCCGGCACGGCCCACACCAATGCGTAGATCAGGAAAGTGGTGCCGAAGAACACCGGGATCAACTGCAGCAGACGACGCAGGATGTAACGAATCATGCGTGGTTCCTAGGAGTGCGCGCCGGGCCCGTGAGTGCCCGCGCCGGCTTTTGGCCTGCGCGAACACTCACGAGCCGCGTGGTGGGAACGGACGAGTCAGCGCATCACTTCTTGAGGACCTCGACCGAGGAGTAGTCCGCGCGGCGGCGGAAGTCGAGGACCACGGTCTTGGTGTGCTTCGACTTGGCCGCGACGCCCTTCTCGTCCCACACCGGGATCGAGGGCAGGTCCTTCGCGATCAAGTCCTCGGCCTGCTGGTACAGCTTCACCGCGGCGTCCTTGTCCGCCGTCGAATCGGCCTGCTTCAGCAGAGCGTCGACCTGCGGGTTGGAGTACGTCGAGTCGTTCGACGAAGCCCCGGTCCGGTAGAGCGGGTTGAGGAAGTCCTCAATGGACGGATAGTCCGCCGACCAGTCGGAACGGCCCATGCCGGTCAGCTTGTGCCCGGTCACGATGCTGCGCCACTGGCCGAAGTCGGTCGCCGGAACGAAATCGCATTCGACGCCGAGGGTGTTCTTGATGCTGTTGCACGCGGCCACGAGCGGTTCCTTGCGGCCGCCGTCGGCGTTCGAGGCGATGGTGAGCTTGCCCTTGAACCCGGACTTCGCGAAGAGTTCCTTGGCCTTCGCCGGGTCGAACTTGCAGAACTCGCCGCACACGCCCGGCCGGTAGCCCTGAATGCCCTGCGAGACATAGCCGTCGGCCGGGATGTAGGTGTCATGCATGACCGTCTTGGTGATCTGCGTGCGGTCGATCGCCATCGAGATGGCCCGGCGCAGGTCGAGGTTGTTGTAGCCCTGCACGTAGTACGGCACCGCGATCGTGCTGATCCCCAGCAGGTGCCCGGTGACCAGGTTGTCCTTGAGGTCGGCCTTGTACTTGTCCGCGGTGAGCGCGGACGGCGGCAGCGTCTCGATGAAGTCGAGCTTGTTGCTCAGCAGGTCCTGGTACGCGGTTTCCTGGCTGGCGTAGATCTTGTCGTCGAGGTCCTTGAACTTGACCTTGTCCGGCCCCTGGTAGTCGTCGAACCGGGTCAGCTTGATCTCGACGTTCGGCGTGCGGCTGACGAACTTCATCGGGCCGTTGCCGATCGGGTGCTTCGCGAAGGCCGCGGGGTCCTTGAAGAAGGAGTCCGGCAGCGGCGCGAACGCGGTGTAGCCGACCTTGGTGGTGAAAACGGAGAACGGCGCTTCCAGGGTCACCTGGAACTCGTAGTCGCCCTTCACGACCAGTCCGGACATCTTGTCCGTGGTCGGCTTCGCCGTCTTGTCGGCGGGGTGGACGTCGGAGTAGCCTTGGATGTTCTCGAAGAACGTGCTGTTGATCTGGCCGTTCGCGGAGTTGGCCCCGTAGTTCCAGGCGTCGACGAAGTTCTTCGCCTTGACCTCGGTGCCGTCGTGGAACTTCCAGCCGTGCTTGATCTTGATGTCGAAGACCTTGGAATCGGTCGTGGTGATCGACTCCGCCATCAAGTTGTACGGCTCGCCGTTTTCGCCCTTGTACGCGACGAGTCCGGAGAACATCGGGTCGACGGCCTTGGAACCGCCGAGTTCGTTGGTGTTCGTCGGGATCAGTGTGTTCTGCGGTTCCGTGCCGTAGACCGTGAAGGTCCCGTTCGGATCCGCCTCGCCCGACGACCCGCTGCTGGATCCGCCGCCCCCACAGGCAGTCAGGAGCAGTGACAAGGTTGTCACGACTGCGGCCGCGCTCCAGAGCCTGGATGAACCCCGCATGTCCCCTCCGTTTCTAGCGTCCGAATAGCGAGATGGAGGCTAGCGTGATCGGCCCTTCGTAACCGGATCACCGGGTTGCACATGAATAACAACGCCGACCGTCACCCAGTCAGCCCACAACGAAGTGAGGTAGATGACTTTCGGTCATTTTGATACGGGTCCGGACGCGGGGTGCGCGCGTGGTCACCGGGGCATCGCGGAGCGTTCAGGCGAGCGCCAAAGCGATGCCGTCCAGGATGTCGTGCTCGCTGACGACCAGCTGGTCCGGACCACCGCGCGCGGCGAGTTCCTCGGCGAGCACCTGCACGACGACCGCACCGCCGCCGATCACGTCGACCCGGCCGGGGTGGATCACTGGGTTCGCGGCGCGGGTCTCGCGGTCGGCCGCGAGCAGGTTCCGCGCGACCCGGTCGATCTCGCCGTGGGTCAGTGTCGACAGGTGGATGCGCTCGGAGTCGTACTCGGGCAGCCCCAGCGAAACCGCTGACAACGTGGTCACGGTGCCGGCCACGCCGATCCAGGTGCGGGCCTTCGCGACGTCCACGACGTCGAACGCCTCGGCGAGGATGCCGCGGGCCAGCTCGCGGGCGGCGGCGACCTCGTCGGCGGTCGGCGGGTCGCCCTTCAGCGCGCGCTCGGTGATCCGGACGCAGCCGATGTCGACGGATTTCGCGGCGATCACCTCGGCCTCGCGGCCGTTCCAGGTGCCGAGGACGAGTTCGGTGGAGCCACCGCCGACGTCGACGACCACGAACGGCCCGTCCTCGGGGTCCTGCTCGCCGACCGCGCCGGTGAAGGACAGCCGGGCTTCCTCGTCGCCGCTGATCACCTCGGCCTCGACGCCGAGCGTCTCCCGGGTCATCGCGAAGAACTCGTCGCGGTTGCTCGCGTCGCGGGTCGCCGAGGTGGCGACCATGCGCACCTTCTCGACGCCCTTGCGCCGCGCGGCGACGGTGTAGTCCGCGAGCGCCGCGCGGGTGCGCTCGAGCGCTTCGGGCGCGAGCCGACCAGTGGCGTCGACGCCCTGGCCGAGCCGCACGATGCGCATCTCGCGGTGCAGGTCGCGCAGGTCGACCGTGCCGTCGTGGCGCGGCGTCAACTCGGCGACGAGCAGACGGATGGAGTTGGTCCCACAGTCGATCGCAGCTACCCGAGGCATGCCTCCGACTTTACTTGGTCCGCGGCGCTTCGCAGGCAAGGCGGGCATAGGCAGGCCCTATGCCCCTTCGCCGACATTTGGTCTTTGCCTTTCCCGCTTTTCCGGCCGTACGGTTGACGTGTTCGCCGCATTTCGTTTCGCGGCGGTTTTCTTCTTCTTTTATCGAGAGGTCTATTGGCATGCCCGATTACGGGATAGCGGGAAAACGCGCGGTGGTCACCGGCGGTTCCCGCGGAATCGGCGCGGCGATCGTGGCGCAATTGCTGGCCGCGGGCGCGACGGTGCTCACCACCGCCCGCTCGGCCGGCCCGGTGCCGGAAGGCGCGTCCTTCGTCGAGGCCGACGTCCGCACACAAGCCGGGGCCCAGACGATCGCCTCCGCCGCGCAAGAGGTACTCGGCGGCGTCGACCTGCTGGTCCACAACGCGGGCGGCGCGCGCCCGCACCCCAGCGCGCTGGAGATCCCCGACGACGAATGGCAGGACGCGCTGTCGGTGAACCTCCTGGCCGCGGTCCGCCTGGACGCGCTGCTGGCCCCCGGCATGCGGGAGCGCCGATCGGGCTCGATCGTGCACATCTCCACCGCCGCGATCCGCCCGCCGTTCCCGCCCTTCCTGCACTACGTCGCGGCGAAAACGGCTCTGGAGGCCTACAGCCAAGGCCTGGCCGCCGAACTGGCGCCCGCCGGCGTCCGCGTCAACACCGTGTCCCCCGGCCGGACCGCCACCCCCGGCGGCCTGGCGACGCGGGAGCAGTGGGCGACTCTGATGCCCGGCTTCGCTCTCCCCGACGTCCCGCTGGGCCGGGACGGCGACCCCGACGACATCGCCAACGCCGTGCTCTTCCTGTTGTCCGACCAAGCGAACTGGCTCACCGGAAGCGGTCTGGCCGTCGATGGAGGCGAATACCCGCGATGAATGCTTATCAGGACAAAACTGTCGTCGTCACCGGCGGCAGCACCGGAATGGGTTTCGCCACCGCGAAATTGTTCGCCGACGGCGGCGCTCGCGTAATCATCACCGGCCGTTCGCAGTCTCGCCTCGACGCCGCTTTGGCCCAACTCGGTGACCGCGCGACAGCCGTCCGCGGCGATGTGGCGTCGCTCTCCGACCTGGACACGCTGGCCGCCCAGGTCCCCGGCCCGGTCGACGCCCTGTTCGTCAACGCCGGGATCGCCCGGACGGCACCGTTCGAGTCGGTCACCGAGGAGCAGTTCGACGAGCAGTTCGCGGTGAACGTCAAGGGCGCGTACTTCGCCGTGCAGAAGCTCGCGCCCCTGCTGCGCTCCGGCGCGGGCGTCGTCCTGACCACCTCGACCGCGAACGTCATGGGCCTTGCCGAAACCAGCGTCTACTCCGCGGGCAAGGCCGCGCTCCGGTCGATGGCCCGCACGCTCGCCGCCGAACTGCTCCCGCGCGGCATCCGGGTGAACGCGATCAGCCCCGGCCCCATCGACACCGAGATCCTGGAAGCCGGAATGTCGGCCGAGGAGGCCGCGCAATTCAAGGCCGCCCGAGCCGCGGCCAACCCTATGAAACGGCTGGGCACCCCGATGGAGATCGCCCGTGCCGTCGCCTTCCTGGCCTTCGACGCCACCTTCACCACCGGCATCGAACTGGTCGTAGACGGAGGCGACACGCAACTCTGACGCTTCAGGCGGCCGGAGCCTCGGACTGGTACCAACTCTCCTGCCGCAGAAACTCGAGCAACGCCATCTCCGCGGGCCCAGCCCCGGGCCGCACCGCCGCGACGACGGGCTGGGCCACGACCGGAAACACCGGCCGCACGAGGTGCTCATGCCCCTCCGGCACCGCCGACGCCGGAACAAGCGTCACGCCCAGCCCGTGCGCGGCCCACCGCACGGCCGTCGAGGTCTGAGACACCCGGGCAACCGCGGTCGGCTCCAACCCGTTGTCGCGCAACACTTCTGTTAGGTGACCGTCGAGCGCGCTGTCCGGATCGAACCGGATCCAGTGCTCTTCTTCCAGCTCCCGCAACGCGATTCGGTCCTTCTTGAGCAACCGATGCCCCGTGCCGAGGACGACCACGAACTCCTCGTCGCCAAGGTGATGCCCCTCGTACAACCCTTCATCACACGCCGACCCGAGCAACGCGAGATCCAGCACCCCACGCCGAGCCAACTGCTCCAGCTCCGCCGGATTCGGCTCCTCGAAGACGGTCACCGCCAACCGGGGAAACCGCCTTCGCAACGCAGCCAACGCGCCCGGCAGCTGCCGAGTCCCCAACCCCATCTGCGCCGCGACGAGCAACTCGCCGGCCAGCTCGTCCGCGCCCGCCCGCGCCGTCGCCTGTGCCCGCCGCGCCGCCCTAACGGCGACCTCGGCGTCCTTGAGAAACGCCCGCCCCACGACGGTCGGCACCAGCCCCGTGGGCGTGCGGGAGAAGAGCTGCACGCCGAGTTCCCGCTCGAGCCCCCGAATCTGCTGCGACACGGACGGCTGGGCGACGTGGAGCAGCTCGGCCGCAGCAGTCACCGACCCCGCCTCGGCGACCGCCAAGGCGTACTCGAACTGACGAAGACTCATCGGCGCTCCTGCGGTAATGGTGTAATCGAGGTTACCGGAGGAGATCACGTTGGCGGTTTCGCTGGTTTCGCTGGTCAGCCAGCAGCCGACACCCCGCTGCTCGCCTGACTGCTGCTCGACGAGGTGCAGGTCTCCGTCGGTGTCGTAGTGGTCGTAGTCGTGGTGCTGGTGGCGGATCCGCACGTCGAACTGGTCGACGTTTCAGCCGGACTGCCCGAAGGCGACCCGGACGGACTGCCCGGCAGCGAGGTCCCGGTAGGCGTCACGGACGGAGCCCCAGTAAAGACCGGCGGCAACGACGACCCGGGTTGCGGCGGCCGCGGCCCATTCGCCGGATTCGCCGTCGGCGCGACACTGGAGGTCGTCGGCCCAGACGCCGCCCCGACCGGAACCGGACTGTCCGGCACCTGCGCGACGCCCTTCCGGTAAGCCTCCGCCCAGAGGATGACCGTGGTGACGTAGGCGTCGGAGTTGTTGTAGCGATAGATCGCAGTGCGCAACTGGTCCGGATTGGCCAAGTCGAGCCCGCCGGAGCAGAGGTAACGCGCCGCCGCGAGCGAAGCGTCGAAGAGATTGCTGGGATCGGCCTTGCCGTCACCGTTGCCGTCGGCTGCGTAGATCCGCCAAGTCGCCGGAATGAATTGGAACGGCCCGACCGCCCGATCCCAAACCGGGTCTTGGTCGAGCACTCCGTGATCAGTGTCCGGAATCGCCGCGTACGGCCCAGTCCCGTTGAGCTGAGGCCCGAGAATCGGCTGAAGCGTCGTCCCGGCCGCGTCGACGTACCCGCCGCGCGCGTGGTTCGACTCGATCCGCCCGATGCTCGCGATGAGCGCCCAGTCGATATGACACCCCGGCTGCTCTTTCCCCAAGACCTCCGCCGCATGCCGATACGCGACCAGCGCGGTAGCCGGAATCCCGAGCGGCCCGTCCGGAAGGTCGTATCCCGGAAGGGGAATCGGCGCGGGCGCATCAGGCAACCGCCCGTCGACCGCGACGCCGCGAATCCCCGGGTCATACCCCTGATCAGGCATAACGTCCGCCGTATGCACCACCGGCATCCGCCCGGCCCACCCGGCGACCACCCCCGCGCCGACGGCCGCCGGAAGCACCCCGAGAACCCCCGCGAGCACCGCGACGGCCGTCCGATGCCGCGAAGCCACCCGCCGAGCCCGATAACGCCCCCGCCGCGCCCGAACCCTCGCCCGCCCCACCCACCGCACCTTCTCCAGCGGCGGCCCAACCAACATGGCGGCTCTCGCGGTTCCGGCTGGACCAGTGGTGGTTTCGGCGTCTTCGCCCGCTACTTGAGCATCAGTTGCGTGATCGTCGGCGTGATCTCCGTCGGCTGTCTCGCTGACGGTTTCGGTGCCACCCTCGCCGATCTCGCCGATCTCGTCGCCGCCAGCTGCATCGCCGCCAGCAGCGGTCCCGCTATCAGCAGCGATCCCGTCCACAACCCCGCCACCGACCGCGCGACCACCGGCCCCGGACTCACCGACCGCCTCGTGGCCCGCGCCGGACTCCCCGACCGCCCCACGCTCCGCACCGAAATCCCCGACCGCCGACCGGCCCGCACTGAACTCACCGACCGCGTCGCCAGCTACTTCATCGCCAGCACCCACCTCACCGCCAGCACCCCGGTCACCCGCACCGTCCACCACCGGCTCGACCCGGCCGTCCGCGCCAGGAGACGCTTCAGCGCGCACCGACCGCCGAGATCTGCGTGGCACCCGCACTTTCCGCCCCTCCCCAGCGCGCCCGGCGGTGCACCCGGGCTCGCCTGCTCGGTGTCCTGCTCCGATGCGCGCCGCGAAGCATTCCCACCCAGGCGGACACCGGCCTCTGCTGTGCCTATCCGCACCCGAGACCGGAGCGTTACCCGGCGCAGTCGCCCGTCGGCCAGCCCTGCTCGCGGACCCAAGCGAGGGTCTCGTCGCCGAACGGGTTCACGCCCGGGCCGGCCGCGAGTGTGTGCGCGAGGTGGACGTGCAGGCATTTCACCCGCCCGGGCATCCCGCCCGCGGTGACCTGGGTCCCGAGGGACTCGATGGCGTCCCGCTCGGCGAGGTACGTCTCGTGCGTGCGCTGGTAAGTCGCCGCGAGTTCGGGATCGGTGGTGAGC
This sequence comes from Amycolatopsis sp. NPDC059235, assembly GCF_042754125.1. Classification (NCBI taxonomy): domain Bacteria; kingdom Bacillati; phylum Actinomycetota; class Actinomycetes; order Pseudonocardiales; family Pseudonocardiaceae; genus Amycolatopsis; species Amycolatopsis sp. NPDC059235. The sequence goes on along the minus strand of NZ_JBHZAG010000016.1, from coordinate 51,211 downwards.
CGTTCGGTCATCTCTTTCATCACGCCGGACGCCTCCAGCGTGCCCACCATCGACGACAGCCGCGGGCAGGTCAGGTAATACAACGTCGGGAATGGCGTTCCGTTCTCCAACCTCGGACTGGTCTGGACCACCGAAGGATGCCCGCTTGGGCACCGCGCGGCCACCGCCCGCAACGCCCGCGGCGGCCGTCCGAGCTGCTGCGCGATGACCTCCCGGTCGGCATCGGTGACGGGCTCGAATCGGGGTGTCTCCGTGCTGCTGTTCACGCTCTCCAGGCTAATGCCGCCGTCCGTCCGACCCCTCGCGACCTCCGCCGAAACGGCCGAGTTGTCCACAACCCGCACACCGTGTGGACAACTCGCCGCGGTCGCCGCCGAGGCCCTTGCGATGTGGTTAACGTAGATGGCAGCCGAAGCTCCGCCACGAAATCAAGACGCCGGAAAGAAAGGACGACTGCGCCATGTGAAACAGAATCCGAGAACCGCGCAGCCTCAGCCGCCCAGCCGAGAACCACCGAAACTCACGACCTCGAGGAGACGCCTAAGGCCCAACCGCCAAGAATCGCACGCTCCGCGCGCAAGAACCGGCACTCGCCGCCGCAACAGCACCCAGTCGGCAATCCCGCCGGATCAGGCACCCGCTCAGCCAGCAACAGCACCGGGCAGCCCCTACCCGACCAGGAACCTCGCCCGGCCGTCAACCGCACCCAGCCGACGACCTTGCCCGGCCATCAACCGCACCCGGCAGAGATCCGGCCTGACCAGCAGCCCCGCCCAGCCATCAACCGCACCCAGCCGACAACCTCACCCAGCCATCAACCGCGTCCAGCAGAGATCCCGCCTGACCAGCCGCCCTGCCCAACCCGGAACCTCGCCCGCCCGACCACCCAGCGAGCGACCCGTCAGCCAGGAACCTCAACCCCCGGAAACCTGCGCCCAAAGGTTCTCGTACCAAGGCGCCTGCGGAGCAGGCTGCTGCCCAGGCTGAGCAGCCGTCGGCGAACCAGGCTGGTCCTCCGGCAACTGGACCATCCACGGGGTCTCGCCAGGCTTCACGTACCGGAGCCGGCGGCGGGCTTCCGCCTCGATCTGGGCCGGGTCGCTCAGCTGGGCTTTGCGGTCGCGCAGCTGGGCGACCTCGTGCTGGAGCTGAGCGAGCTGCGCTTCCTGGTCGCGGACCTCGGAACGCTGGGAAAGGTAGGTGCGCAACGGGACCGCGACGGTGAACGCTAGCGCGCACACCACGATCGCCACCACGGCGGCGCGCCGGGTGGTCGACATGCCGAGCACCTTGGCCGCACCGGAGGCGCGTTTCGCCGCCAGGCCGCGACGAAGCCGGGCCCTGGTCGTCTCCGTCGTGCCCGCGCCGGTGCGGCGCCGGGCCGAAGCGGGACGGCGGGCCCTGCTGGACCCGCTTCCCTCGGCCCGGCCGCCGCGGCGGCCGCGCGCCCTCCCCCGGTCGGCCATGTGCCCCTCAGGCCTCCGCGCTGAACCGCGGGAAGGCGAGGTCGCCGGCGTAGCGCGCGGCGTCCGCGAGGGTTTCTTCGATGCGCAGGAGCTGGTTGTACTTCGCGATCCGCTCGCCGCGCGCCGGGGCTCCGGTCTTGATCTGGCCGACGCCGGTGGCGACCGCGAGGTCGGCGATGAAGGTGTCCTCGGTCTCGCCGGACCGGTGGCTCATCATCGACTTGTAGCCGTACGACGTGGCCAGCGACACCGCGTCCAGCGTCTCCGACAGGGTGCCGATCTGGTTGACCTTCACCAGCAGCGCGTTCGCCGCGCGGCGGGTGATGCCCTCCTCGAGCCGGTCCGGGTTGGTGACGAACAGGTCGTCGCCGACGAGCTGGACCTTGTCGCCGATCTCGGAGGTCAGCTGGACCCAGCCGTCCCAGTCGTCCTCGCTCAGCGGGTCCTCGATGGAGACCAGCGGGTAGTCGCGCAGCAGTTCGCCGTAGTACGCGGACATCTGCTCGGCGCTGCGCTTCGAGCCCTCGAAGGTGTAGGCGCCGTCGGAGTAGAACTCGGTCGCGGCGACGTCCAGCGCGAGCGCGACGTCCCGGCCCGGCGCGTAGCCCGCCTTCTCGATCGCGGCGAGGATCAGGTCGAGCGCCTCGCGGTTGTTGGCGAGGCTCGGCGCGAAACCGCCCTCGTCGCCGAGGCCGGTGGCCAGGCCGCGGCCCTTCAGCACGGACTTCAGCGCGTGGTACACCTCGGTGCCCCAGCGCAGCGCCTCGCGGAACGACTCCGCGCCGATCGGCGCGATCATGAATTCCTGGATGTCGACGTCCGTGTCGGCGTGCGCGCCGCCGTTGAGGATGTTCAGCATCGGCACCGGCAGCACGTGCGCGTTCGGCCCGCCCAGGTAGCGGAAAAGCTCCAGCTCGGCCGATTCCGCGGCGGCCTTCGCGACGGCCAGCGAAACGCCGAGGATCGCGTTCGCGCCCAGCCGCGACTTCGCCGGCGTGCCGTCGAGGTCCACCAGCTTCTGGTCGACGATCCGCTGGTCGACCGCCTCGACGCCGACCAGGTCCGGCCCGATCTCGTCGAGCACCGCGGCGACCGCGCGCTCCACGCCCTTGCCGTTGTAGCGGCCGGTGTCCCCGTCGCGCAGCTCGACCGCTTCGTGCTCGCCGGTCGACGCCCCCGACGGGACCGCAGCCCGGGCCAGGGTGCCGTCGTCGAGCGCCACCTCCACCTCGACGGTCGGGTTCCCGCGCGAATCGAGAATCTCGCGCGCGCCTACCTGCTCGATGAGAGCCACGCTCTGCTCCTTGGTGGGTCGTGCCTGCGGTGACGCCGCCCAGAGTAACCGCCCAGCGGGTTCACCCGTTGGAGGCCAGGCCGGTGCGGGGCCGTTCCGCTGCGTGTTCTCCAGCTCAGCCGGGCACTTCGCCGGTCTCGCCGGCCGCCTGGTCCTCCGGCCGGACCTCACGCCACCCCGACGGCAGCTCGACCTGATCGGTCACCTGCTGCCAGAACGTCCAGCTGTTGCCGCCGGGGTCGGCCACGGTGAAGATCCGCGCGCCGTAAGGCTGGTCCTGCGGAGGCTCCGGGGCCGCGTCCTCGCCGAGCGCCGCGGACACGCGCTCGTGCTGCGCGTCGACGTCGGTCACGTACACGACGTTCAACTGCCCGACCGGCCCCTCGACCCCCTTGGCCTCCCAGTATTCGGGACCGACCCCGGCCAACTGGAGACGCGCGTCGCCCGCGAGGAGCGTCGCCTGGAAGACCTCGCCGGCCCCGTCCTCGAAGCGGACTTCCTCGGTGAAGCCGAACACCCTGGTCAGCCAGGCGAGCGCGGCGGTCGCATCGCTGTAGTAGAGGTACGGCGCCAGTCCCACATAGCCGGGTTCCTGATCGCTGCTCATGGCGGAACAGTCCATCACGACTCGTCTGACGGTCGTGCAACGCCCTCCGCGCCGGTATCGTGAAGCGACCATGACGGACGCCGCAGCAGCCCCCGAACCCGACGGCGAATCGCGCTTCCGCAGGTTCCGCAACGCCGAGCATCTGGTCGCCCGGCGACGCCCGCTCGACGCGCTCAAAGAGCTCGAACCCCTGCTCGCCGACGAGCAGGACAAGCCGAGCGTGCAACTGCTCGCCGGCCGCGCGTACTTCCACTCCGCCCAGCTGCGCCGCGCCGAACGCGCCTTCACCCGCGTGCTGGAACTCGACCCCACCGACCACTACGCCCGGTTCGTGCTCGGCCGCACCCTCCAGCGCCTCGGCCGTTTGGCCGAGGCGCTCGCACAACTGCGGATGGCGTCGGCGATGAACCCGGTGCCGGAGTATCTCGAAGCGATCAGCGAGGTCAGGGCGAGGATCACGCTGAGCGACCGCTGAGCCCGCGTGACCCGAACGTGCACCCGCGGAGGCACTCCCGTGCAACCGCCGGATCCAGCACGGTCCCGGCGCGTCTTCTGAAGTGAACAGGGCAGCGGGGAAGCCTGGCCATCCGGCGACGCGGCTCGGCCGGTCGGCCGATCCGGGCAGACCGGGCGAAGAGCGATCCTTGGTGTCATCACAGAGAGCGATTAGAGGAGGCCGACATGACCGCGCTGACCGTGATCGGAGCGACCGCCGGGCTGATCGTGCTGGTGCTGATGGCGCTGGCGCCGACGCTCGTCGAATTGAACGAACGCCACCCGGTGCGGCCGCGCAAGCAGCCGGTGCGCGCCGAGGGCGTGACGCAGAAGCCGGTGCGAGTGAGCGCCGCGCTGACGACCCACTGACTGGCTGGCTGGCTGGCTGCGGACTGCTGGCCTGGCCGGATCGGGGCGCAGCCGACCGCATCAAGTCAGAGCATCTCAGCTGGTCAGGCTGGGTGCCACGGCAGTCGCCCCCTCGGCCAGAAGCAGATCGGGCAACCGAGTCGGCGACTGGCCGAACCTGATCGTCCGCCACGCGGAACAGCCGCGAGCCGAACCGGCGCAAGTCATCGCTCGCCCGCTCACGGACCGCCCCACGCACCAGCGGGCCACCGGCCGGATCGCCACGGCGCGCCACGTCGATCAGCGACACCGATCAGCCACAGCCGAAGCGGCCCGAGCCACCGCGCGCGCAGTGACAAACCACGCCACCGCACTGGCGGGCCACCAGCCGAACCACCACGGCGCGCTGATCAGCGACACCGATCAACCACAAGCCGAACCGGCCTAAGCCGCCACGCGCCCGCTCACGAACCATGCCACCGCACCAGCGGTCACCGGCAGAACAACATTGCGTTGCACGGAGCCGAATCGGCCTAAGCCGCCGCGCCGGCTGTGCTCCGCGCGCCGCACCGGCTAGCCGCACTGCGACATTGCTGACTGCCCATCGCCAAAAAGCCAAGCATCGCAGCAAAAATCGGCCGCAGTCGAACATCGAGCCAAGCCGCCGTCGCTAACCCACCAGCTCAGGCCACCAGCCAAGCGGGTGAGGCCGACTCGCCGACCGGCCACTGGCCAACCCAGCCGACCAAGTCAGGCCAACTCCTCCACCAACCGCTGGCCATCTCGGCCAACCAGGTCAGTCCGATTCGTCCACCAGTCGCCGGCCAACCCAGCCGACCAGGCCAGGCCAACTCCTCCACCAACCGCTGGCCATCTCGGCCAACCAGGTCAGTCCGATTCGTCCACCAGTCGCTGGCCAATCCGGCCGACCAGGTCAGGCCGACTCGCCGACCGGCCGCTGGCCAACCTGGTTCAGCCCGGCTCGTCCACCGGCCGCAGGCCAACCCGGCCAAGCCCGCTCACGGCGCCACACTCTGCGCCGCATACGAATCCGCTGCGGTGAAGACGTCTTGCGCGTAGTTCACGGCCGGGTTGTAGAGCAGCATCGCTTTCCACCAGCCTGCCGGAGTGCCCAGGTCGTCGTCGCCGGAGCAGAGGTCGCGGGCGGCGGTGAAGGCCGCGTCGTCGAGGTTGCGGGGGTCGGCGGGTTTGCCGTCGCCGTTTGCTCGTTGGGCGTGTTTGTGCCAGGCGGCGGGCATGATCCGCAGCGGGCCGACGCGGTGGTCGGCGGTGCGGTCGCCGTCGAGTTTTCCTTCGTCGGTGTCCGGGGCTTCCGCTCGGCCGGGGTCGACCTTCATGGTGCCGTCGGGGCCGGGTTTTTCCGTGCCGAAGGCCAGGTTCCCGATCGCCGCGAGCGTCGCCCACGACAGGTGGCACGACGGTTTTTGCCGCTGCATCCACATTTCCGCGCGTCCGTACGCGGCGAGCACTCGCGCGTCCAGCCGGGTTTTTGCGGCGACTCGGGTCGCCCAGGCGTCCAACTCCGCTTGATCGGACACCAGTGGGCGGTCCGGCGGGGCGGCCAGGCCGACGCGCGGGGCTTCGGTGCCGGGTTGCGGGCGGGGTTCCGCTTTCGCCGAGACCGGCGGCGGTGCGGCCGCGGCGGGAGGGGCGGGCGGGTTCGGGTTCCGGATTCCGATGGTCGCCACCAGCACGACCCCGGTCAGCACCAGGCCCAGCGCGAAGGCGATTCGGCCCGGGTAGCGGCGCGGCGGGCCCGCCGGAGACGGGGCGATGGTCGGCTGAGTGGTATCGGCCACCCGGACAGGTTACTGATGAACCCGGGTGAGGGACGCTGGACTGGGCGAATGGCAAGCGGATGGTTAACTCGACGCCTGAGCCGCCCAGGTCACACAATTCGTTACGTGACTTCTCGGCGACGCTCTGACCTGCGGTTACCCTAACCTAACTCCCCGCGGAACGTCGTTTTGCGCGTTTTGCCGGACCCGTTCAGCGAAACTCCCTCTGGACTTACAGGCAAGCCTTACCTAAAAACATCAGGTCAGGTAGTCGAAGGAGGACTGAACAGTGGTGTTTTCGAGCGCGCTCATCGGGCTGCGCGAAGGCCTCGAAGCCGCGCTTGTGGTGAGCATCCTGGTCGCCTTCCTGGTCAAAACCGATCGACGGCAGGCGCTGCGGTTCGTGTGGCCCGGGGTCGGCGCGGCCGTGCTGCTGTCGGTCGGCGTCGGCGCGATCCTCACCTACAGCACCGCGCAGCTGAGTTTCGAGCATCAGGAACTGCTCGGCGGTTCTCTTTCCATCGTCGCGGTCGTCTTCGTCACCGCGATGATCTTCTGGATGCGCAAGGCTTCCCGGCACATCGCGGCGGAATTGCGCGGCAAGATGGAAGACGCGCTTAAGGTCGGTCCGGCGGCGGTGTTGCTGCTGTCGTTCCTCGCGGTGGGCCGCGAGGGGCTCGAAACCGCCGTCTTCTTCTACTCGGCCGTGCAGACCGCGCAGTCCGACACCCTGCAGCCGCTGGTCGGGTTCGTGATCGGGATCGCCGCCGCGATCGTGCTCGCTTACCTGCTCTACCGCGGCGCGGTGCGGTTCAACCTGGCGAAGTTCTTCACGATCACCGGCGTGCTGCTGGTGTTCGTCGCCGCCGGCGTCCTCGGCTACGGCCTGCACGACCTGCAGGAAGCCGGGTTCATTCCCGGCCTGACCACGCTCGCCTTCGACGCGTCGAGCACGCTGCCGGAAACCTCGTGGTACGGCGCGCTGCTCAAGGGGATCTTCAACTATTCGCAGCAAACCACTGTGCTGCAAGCGATCGCGTGGGTCGTCTACGTGGCGATCGTGCTGCCGCTGTTCCTCAAGCCCGCCCGCAAGACCAAGACCGAGGCGGCTCCGGCCGCCCCGGCCGCCGCCAAGGAGTGACCGTGTCCCAGTTCCGCAAAACCTCGACGGCTGTGCTCACCGGCCTCGGCGCGCTCGTCGCGCTGACCGCCTGCGACAGCACGAACTCCGCGTCCGGTCCTTCCGGCGCGGCCGCGGGCGGGCCGATCAAGGTCGAGGCGTCCGACACCGCCTGCTCGGTGTCGGCGACGACCGCGGCCGCGGGCAACCTGACCTTCGAGATCGCCAACAAGGGCAGCAAGGTCACCGAGTTCTACCTGTACGCCGAGGGCGACCGGATCATGGGCGAGGTCGAGAACATCGCGCCGGGGCTGAACCGGCGGCTCATCGTCGAGGTCCCGGACGCGGGCAAGTACCAGACCGCCTGCAAGCCGGGCATGGCGGGCAACGGCATCCGCGGCGACTTCACCGTCACCGGCGGCGCGCAGGGCCAGAGCAACGCCAGCGCGCAGAAGACCGCTGCCACCAAGAGCTACGCGACCTACGTCGAGAACAACAGCTCGGCGCTGGAGACCGAAACCGCGAAGTTCGTCGCCGCGGTGAAGGCCAACAAGGCTGACGAAGCGAAGGCCGAGTACGCGCGCACTCGCGTGTTCTACGAGCGGATCGAGCCGGTCGCGGAGAAGTTCGGCGACCTCGACCCGTCGATCGACGCCCGCGAGGCCGACGTCGAGCCAGGCCAGCAGTTCACCGGCTTCCACCGGCTGGAGAAGGACCTGTGGACCACCGGTCTGAAGCCGGACAGCCCGCAGATCGCGGACAAGCTGCTGACCGACGTCAAGGCACTCGTCGCCAAGACCAAGACGCTGCAGCTGAGCGTGCTGGACCTGGCCAACGGCGCGAAGGGCCTGCTCGACGAGGTCGCGACCAAGAAGATCACCGGCGAGGAGGAGACCTTCTCGCACACCGACCTCTGGGACTTCCAGGCGAACCTCGACGGTTCCAAGGGCGCGATCGCGGCGCTGCGGCCGATCCTGCAGGAGCGCGACGCGACCCTGGTGTCCACTTTGGACAAGGAATTCGCGAACGTGCAGGGACTGCTGGACAAGACCCGCTCCGGCGACGGTTTCAAGTACTACAACGAGCTCTCCCAGGACCAGATCAAGGCGTTCGCCTCGGCAGTCGACGCGCTGAGCGAGCCGCTCAGCAAGGTCGCGGAGGTCGTGGCGAAGTGACAGAGGAGGGAACCCAGGTTTCCCGCCGGAAGCTGTTCGGGCTGGCCGGCGCGGGGGTCGCGCTGGCCGGCGCGGGCGCCGCGGCCGGCGTCGGCTTCGACCGGCTCGGCGGCGACACCCCTGCCGCGGCCGCGACGTCCAAAGTCGAATTCCACGGCGAGCACCAGGCGGGCATCGTCACCCCGGCGCAGCCGAACCTGCATTTCGCCGCGCTCGACGTGACCACCAAGGACCCCAAGAAGCTCCGCGAACTGCTGCGCACCTGGACTGCCGCGGCACGGCGGATGACGGCGGGCCAGGAGGTCGGCCCGAACGGCGCGCTCGCCGGGTCCGCGCAGGCCCCGCCGGACGACACCGGCGAGGCGCTCGATCTGCCCGCCTCCGATCTGACGCTGACGATCGGTTTCGGCCCCTCGCTCTTCGACGACCGGTTCGGCCTCGCCGCGAAACGCCCGCCGCAGCTGATCGACCTGCCGGCGTTCCCGAAGGACAAGCTCGACCCGGCCCGCAGCGGCGGCGACCTGTGCATCCAGGCCTGCGCCAACGATCCGCAGGTCGCGGTGCACGCGGTGCGCAACCTGGTGCGGCTGGGCTTCGGCGTCACCGAGGTGCGCTGGTCGCAGCTCGGGTTCGGCCGCAGTTCCTCGACGTCGCGCTCGCAGCAGACGCCGCGCAACCTGTTCGGCTTCAAGGACGGCACCAACAACGTCAAGGCCGAGGACACCGACGTGCTCCGCGACCAGGTGTGGGCGCAGGCCGGCGACGGACAGGCCTGGATGGCGGGCGGCACCTACCTGGTCGCGCGCCGGATCCGGATGCACATCGAAACCTGGGACCGCGAAACGCTCGCCGGACAGGAGCAGATCGTCGGGCGCTCCAAGGGAACCGGTGCGCCGCTCGGGCAGACCGGCGAGTTCGACCAGGTCGACCTGCAGGTCGGCGGCGCGGGCGGGACCCCGCTGATCGCCGAGGACGCGCATGTCCGGCTGGCCTCGCGCCAGACCCGCAAGGGCGTGCAGATCCTGCGCCGCGGCTACAACTTCGTCGACGGCTCCGACGGCGTCGGACACCTCGAGGCTGGGCTGTTCTTCCTGGCGTTCAACCGGGATACCCGCACGCAGTACGTCCCGATGCAGCAGGTGCTGTCGTCCAAGGACGCGATGATGGAGTACCTGCAGCACACCGGTTCCGCGCACTTCGCGATCCCGCCGGGCCTCGCTCCCACCAGCAACTGGGGCGACGGACTCTTCGCCTGACCAGTACAAACCTCGCCGCCCCGCCACTGCGTGGGACCGGTTGCCGGTGCCTTCCGGGCAAGCGACGGTGACCGCGTTCATCCGCGCGAGGTGAGGAGTTCGGTCGTGGTCGCTGTGGCACAGCCGCGGTTCGGGGTGTGGGCGGTCGTCTACGGGTCGTGGGGCCCGTTCGATCATCCGGCCGATCCGGTGGACGCAAGCTGGGAACGCAACCGGCGGCTGATCGTCGAGGCCGACCGGCTCGGTTTCGATTCGACGCTCATCGCGCAGCACGTGGTGAACCCGTTCGGCGACGAACTGGATCAGCTGGAGACGTGGACGTCCGCGGCGGCGCTGGCCGCCCTCACCGAGCGGATCGAGATCATCGCGGCGATCAAGCCGTATCTCGTGCACCCGGTGGTGCTGGCCAAGCAGGCGCTGCAGATCCAGGAGATCAGCGGCGGCCGGTTCGGGCTGAACCTGGTCAACGCATGGTTCAAACCGGAGTTGGCACGAGCTGGCATCCCGTTCGCCGAGCACGACGAACGGTACGAGTACGGCCGCGAGTGGATCAGCGTCGTGCGCGGACTGCTGGCCGGCGAGCGGGTTTCGTTCGAGGGCAAGCATTTTCACGTCGACGGGTACCAGCTGCGGCCCGCTGGCTCGTCGCCGACGGTGTATGTCGGCGGCGAGTCGGACCCGGCGCGAGCATTGGTGGCGGACAAGGCCGACGTGTGGTTCATCAACGGGCAGCCGCGGGAGAACGTCGCCCGGCTGATCGAGGACGTCGCCGCCCGCCCGCGCGTCGGCCCGCCAGTCCGATTCGGGCTGTCCGCGTTCGTGGTCGCTCGCGAAACCGACGCCGAGGCGGAAGCGGAACTGGCGGCGTTGTGGGAACTGGCCGAGGCGGGCAAGGCGCGCTGGGAGGCGCTTGTCGCGGACGCCGATCCGAAGGCGGTGATGTTTCAGACGTTCGCGAAGTACCCGCACATAGGCACGAACGGCGGCACCGCGGCCGGTCTGGTCGGCAGTTACGACACCGTCGCGCAGCGGATCCGCGAGTGGGCTGACCTGGGAATCGAGACGTTTATGCTGCAATTTCAGCCCTTCGAAGCGGAGATGCGGCGGTTCGCCGAGCACGTGATCCCCCGCGTGCGCTTGACTTCAAGCAAGCTTGAACTTGCACGGTAGGTGCATGTTCACCGACGCAGAACTCAGCTACCTGGCCGACCAGCCGCTCGCCCGGGTCGCCACGCAGCAGCCGAACGGAACCCTGCAGGTCAGCCCGGTCGCGTTCTCCTGGAATCCGGAGACGCGGACCATCGATGTGTCCGGGTACAACCTGACCAACAGCAGGAAGTACCGCAACGTCGAGGCCAACGGCCAGGTCGCCATCGTGATCGACGATCAGCCCTCGACGAAGCCCATGCGCATCCGCTGCTTGGAGATCCGGGGCCGCGCGGAAGCCGTGCCGGACGCTTTCGCACCGGACGGCCACCTCGACGGCGCGGTCATCCGCATCTACCCGCAGCGCATCATCAGCATGGGCATCGACGACCCCGACCGCGAGCCGCTCGAGGTGAAGCCGAACAACCGGAACGTCTGAAGGCACGCCAGTCCGCAGTCCCGCCCCTGCCCGGGGGAGGGGCGGGGCTGCGCCTGGCTTCACCAATCCACTGGCTCTCAACGACGAGCACCCGCCACCGTGTACGCCGCTGTGCCCGCCACGAACAGCAGCCCGGCCGTCCACCACGCCGCGGCGGAATCTGCTGCCGCCATCGGCCAGGCCACGATGTCGTGGGCCGGTCCGGCGGTTCTCGGAACAAACACCGCTGTCATCGCCCAGACCAACGGCAGCGTCCAGCCGAACTGACCGCCGAACAGCGTGGCCGCCAGCCCGGTGAGGCCGAGGAGCCCGGCCGCGTTGCGGACGATCCAACCGGATTCCATCGGGTGGTCGACAAAGCCTTGTGCCGCAAGCATTACTCCTCCGGCCACCGCACCGATCAGCAGGAGGTGCACTAGCCGTCGGGGCGGCCAGCGGAAGGAGGCCGTGCGGTCCAGGTCGAGGTCTTGCCCGCTGAGGCCCACGCCCGCCACCGCGACCGCGGCGCCGAGGCTGACGGTCGCGAAGAAGTTCGACCAACTGTCGCCCAGCAGCAGCGGGAGAACGGCGGCGCAGAGCAACACCGCCACCAGTGCCACCGCGAGGTGGCGCGAACGCACGTACAGCGCTGTCCACCGCATTAGCGCGCACCGTCGGTGAGAATCTTCAACGGGTCGCCGGTGCAGGTCAGCTCCACCTGCCGAGCCGCGCCGATCCGGGCGGTCTGCTCCGCCTCCGGCACCGCTTTCAAGGCCGCCCACGCTGAGTCCGTCGCGGGCTTCAGCGGAGGCTGCCGCTGCGAAGACGGCGGCGCGTACGAGCCGACCAGCCACTGCGCCATCACCCAGCGCGCAGCGTCCTCCCGGTCGTTCTGCTCGCCGCCGTAGGACGCGGCGTGGCAGGGCAATGTCCCAGCGCCGCTCAGCAGCACCATGGTGAGACTCGGGCCGCTTTCGTGCCACAGCGCATAGGAGTCCTTCTGCATCAGCAGCCGGGACGGATCTCGCGGGCCGACCTTGGTGTTCCAGAACGACTCCGCCGACTCCTCGATCCGGGTCGGATGGTTCGGCAGTTTCTCCAGATACCGCAAGGCTTCCTTGCCCGGACCGGCCACAGTGGACAGCCAATCCTCGTGCAAGCGCGTGACGCACACCGGGCCGTCGCAGACGAGGGCGGATGCCGTCTTGTCCGGAACGTAGTTGTCCGTCGACCAGGCGGGGAAGAGCGGCAACGCCACCGCCAGCCCGGCCGCCACCGGGAGCAGCGCGAGCACCTTGGTGCGCGCCGAACCGGCCAGCAGCAACAGGATTCCCGCGACGGTGAGCCCGAGCAGCCAGCTCAGCTGCCCGAGTTCCACCGCGGGGCTCGGCAGGTCGAACGGACCGTGCGGCTGCACTTGCCCGATCCCCAGCAGCACCATCGCGTTCGGTCCCGCTCCGTTCATGCCCGACACCTGCGCGAAGAGCCCGCCTGCCAGCGCGAGCACGGCGAGCACCGGAGCGGTGATCGGATACGGCAGGAGACGTCCGAGGCCGAGCCCCAGCGCCACGCCGGCCACCACGGACAGCACGCCGAGCACCAGTTGCATCACCCACGACGTGGTGAACAGCCCGTCTTTCGCGATCACCTGCCCGACCCCGGCGGCGACGAGCACCAGATAGCCCGCCACCGCGCTGAGCCCGAGGGCGAGACCGAGCGTGGCGGCTCGCTGCCCCGCGGGCCGGGGCGTGGAGCCGAACAGTTCGCCGACCCCGGCGCGGGCGTCCCGCATGCCCTGGATCGCCGCGGCTCCGACGATGATCGGCCACATCAGCACCAGCAGGTAGCGCGGCCACCGCACCGCGGTCAGCCACGTCGCGTTCCAGGCCGCGGAATTGGAGCTCCACGGTCCACGCGAGAACAGGAGCAGACTAAGACTCACCGCCAGCATCGCGACCGGCACCCAGGGAGCGATGGTGCGCCGGAGTTCGATCCGGAACACGCTCATCACCAGGCCCCCTTCCCCTGTGCGTGGCCGAGCAGGGCCGAATAGCCGCGCTCGATCGGGCTGTCGCCGACGTCCGCCTCGCTGCCCGCCCCGGCCAGATCTGCTGGCGTGCCCTGGAAAACCAGCTTCCCGTCGGCGAACAGGACGACGTCCGAGCACGCCGCCGCGACGTCTTCGACCAGATGCGTGGACACGACGACGCACGCGTCCCGGCCGATTTCCTGCAGCAGTTCCCGGAAACGCAAGCGCTGCGCCGGATCGAGCCCGGCGGTGGGTTCGTCGAGCAGCAGGAGCACCGGGTCGTTCACGATCGCCTGCGCGATGCCGACGCGGCGGACCATGCCGCCGGACAGGGTCTTCATTTTGTCTTCGGCGCGCTCGGCGAGACCGACCCGCTCGATCGCGCGCTGCACCGCGCCCGGCACCTCACGCTTGGGCATTTCCTTGAGCCACGCCAGGTACTCGACGAACTCGCGGACAGTGAACCGCTTGTAGTACCCGAAGGTCTGCGGCAGGTATCCGATCCGCCGGCGCAGGCCGCGCTGCTCGAAGTGCCCCCCGATCGGCTCTCCGAGCAGCGTCAGCTCGCCTTCCGTCGGCCGCAGCACCGTGGCCAGCGTGCGGATCAAGGTGGTCTTGCCCGCGCCGTTCGGCCCGAGCAGCCCGTGCACCCCCGTGCCGAGCGCCAGGTCGAGGCCGTCGACCGCCATTTTCTTGCGGCCGACCCGTACTTTGAGCGCCTGGGCTTGGATTTCCCAGGCGTAGGTCGCCGGAGCGACCTCGGCGGCTTCCACAGCCCGCATCGGTGTCCCCTCTCGTTTCCGTCAGTGATGCGCAGCAAGCTGCGTGAAGGTGTTCCGGCGAAGCACTACGAACACGGCCGCGACGGCGGCGGCCGCCAGCCAGCCCGGCCAGGCGGCGACCTCCAGCAGTGCCGAGCCCCCGAACGCGACGCTCGGCACCACCAGCGCGCCGAGCCACAGGCCGATCAGGATCGACGCCGCCCAGGCGACGCCGATGAACGTGCCGAGCGCGAGGGTCCCCGTGGTGAACGCGAGGCTCGGCAGCAGTCCGAGCCCCATGCGCGCGCCGACCAGCCATCCGGCGAGGAACAGCCCCCCGAGCACCGGCACCACGACCGCGGTGGTCCGCCGCAGGATCAGCTCCAGCCCGGCCCGCGGGGTGGCCGCGGTGAGTTCGTACGACGGATCCAGCCCGCGCGACCACGCCGCCGCCACTCCGAAGACCGGCAGCACAGGGGAAAGCAGTTGCACGAACGACAGCCTGTCGTGCAGTGACCGGTCGAGGTAGACCGACAGCGCGCCGACGACAAGGACCATCAGCAGCCACGGCACCATCACCGGGGTCGCCCAGCAATGCAGCGATCTCGCGACCCGGCGCGGCATCGGCTGCGGTGCGTGCGCCAGATCCGGCTCCAGCCCGGCCCAGACAGTGTCGAGGAGACCCGCTACCTCGGCGGTGGACGCGCCGGCGAGCCGCGCCCGGCAGTGCGCGCACTTCTCCAGGTGCCCTTCGATCGCCCATGCCTCGTCCCCCGGCAGTGCGCCACCGGCGACGTAACCGGCGAGCATCCGGTCGGATACGTGGTTCATGGCTTGACCTCCTCCGGCCAGTCCTGGTTTCACGACAACGCCTCCCGCATCGCGATCCGGGCGCGGCGGGCCCGGGTTTTGACCGTGCCCTCCGGCAGGTCCAGCAGGATCGCGGTCTCCCGGACCGACAATCCGTCGAGCACCATGGCTTGCAGGACCTCGCGCAACTCCGGCGCGAGGCTGCGCAAGGCGTCGCCCACCGAATCGCCGACCGTGCCGGCCAGCGCCTCCTCCTCGGCCGCCGGCGCGGACAGCGCCTCCTGCGCCGCGGGAGGCGGATGCGCGTGGTGCGCGCGCCGCCGGTAGGCGTCGATGAGCCGCCGCACCGCGATCGTCCACACCCAGCCCACGGCAGAGCCGCCGGCGACGACGCCCGCGAACGAACCCGCGGCGCGCCACACGGCGAGGTAGGTCTCCTGCATCACCTCCAAGACGATCTGGTCGTCGGAACAGCGGTGCCGCAGGCGAACCGCGAGCCACGGCGACGTGCGGCGGTAGAGCTCTTCGAACGCCGCACGGTCACCGCGGGCGGTGCGCCGGAGGAGGTGCTCCTCGTCCGGCTCCCTGGGTGGCTTGTGTCTCACACCCGGCAAGACGCCGCCTCCGCGCTTTCGGTTCTCAGAAATGAGTGACGTGGGTCACATCTGCGAACTAGGGGTGGTTCGGGCATCGGAGCAATCGTGCCCGGGGGACGCGCGCTGTGCGGGTGGATTGGTGGGGGCTCCGTCCATCGAGTGAGGACGATGGGGTGCGCGAGGCAGGTAGTAAAGCCGCGTGGCTGAGGCACGGGACAGGGAACGCGCTGCGGAAAGCGTCGAGCAGTTGGGGCGGCCAGTGCGGAGGCCAAGCAGAGCACCGGCAATGAGCGAAGGGCCAAGCGCAGAGCCTCGGTGCAGCGCGAACACACGAGAGCCGACAGCAGGGGCAATCGCGCTTGAGAGACAGCGGGAGTGGGGCCCGCCCGTCAATCGGATGAGATGGCTGCACGGCGCGCGAGACGGCACAGCTGAGACACGGGCGCGAAACCCATCGGACGAAAGGTCGGCCGGAGTGGCGAGCGTGAACGGGTCGAGAGAACGCTAAGTACCGGCGCGGGCGATGAGAATGCCGGGCGAAGCGAAACGTGCGAGAAGCGCCCGCCATCGCCAGGAACGACGGTGAGTGCGAGTGCATGGCGCTCCGCAAATCGACTAGCGCAAAGCGCAGTAGCACGCGGAGCGCGGACTCGACGTCGGCCGAGAAGGCAAGCAGCACGCCAGAACTTCAGGCAGCCGTCAACCCAGCGCGCGACAGAAACCCAAGCAGCTCAAGCCGAAGGCCAGAACTTCCGCCAGCCCTCAGCCTCCAACGTCGCCGGTTCCACCCCGGCTTTCCGCGCCGCTGTCTCCGCCGCCCGGATGTCGCGGGCGAACTGCTTCGCCACCGCCCGCAGTTCACCCTCCGGGTCCAATCCGCCTCGACGCGCGGTCGCCGCGGTCCGGAACAGCTGGGCGGGGGCCGAGGTGTCCTGCGGGAACAGGTCCAGCGGGATTCCGGCCCGGCCGCTGCGCTGGCCCAATTTCCCGGCAAGGGCTACGGCGGGCTGACCAAGAGCAACACCGTCCACAATGGACTTACGCTGCTTCTCGGCCTGCTTCAGCTCTTCCCACTTCAGCTCTTGGTGCTCGGCCGTGGCGATACGGGCCGCGTCGGCGAAGACGTTGGGGTGGCGGCTGACCAGTTTGTCCACCAGATCGCCCGCGACGTCGTCGATGGTGAAGGGCGCGCGGCCGTGTTCGGCGGCTACGCGGGCGTGGAACAGGACCTGCAGCAGGACATCGCCCAGTTCCTCGCGCAAGGCCGCGCGGTCGTTGTCCTCGATGGCTTCCAGCAGTTCGTACGTTTCCTCGACCAGGTACTGCCGCAGGGATTCGTGCGTTTGCCGGGCGTCCCAGGGGCAGCCGCCCGGGGAACGCAGGCGGTCCATGACCTCGACTGCTTCCACGAGCGGGGGCACGGGCGTTTCGATCAGCCGCGCGCCGGCGGCGAGCATCGCGGCGGCGGTCGGTTCCGTGCGGGAAGCGGCGAGCAGCACGATGTCCGCGAAGGACTGGCCTACCGGCGGGACGCCAAGCTGCGCAGCATCGACGTCGGTCGCGGCGTACACCGCACTGGTGCGAAGCAGGGGCAAGGCAGCCGCGGGCAGGGTCGCGCCGTGGACCAAGACTACGGTGCCGGTCACTGCTGCGCCGGGGCACCGCCGTGCAGCGGCACGGCCACGCCCGTCACCTCGGCCGCGCTCGGGGCGAGGTTCATGCCGACTGCGTCCCACACGCCGTAGCGCGGGTTGATTTTGAAGTCCACGTTGCCAACATACGGCTGGAGCATCCGCACGCCGATCGCACCCAACTGGGCCGCGGTCGGCTGCTGGACCTGGTCGGTGGCGACCTTCGAGTCCGTCGTCCGCTTCCGCACCACGGCGGTGACCCACCAGGTCGGCGCGCTCGCCGGGTTCGGCTGGAACGCGATCGCGGTGTTCGCGGGGACGCCGAACAGCACGGTCGCGGCGTCCTGCGGCGAGGACAGCGCGGGGGCCTGCTGGCCCATGTTGCCCTGGGCGCCGCCGCGGATGTCGGACTGGATCGCGCCCGGGTTGGCCGCGTACTCCTCGGCCTTGGCGATGGCCTGGCTGCGCGCGGTCTTCGGGTCGATCGACGGGGCCTGGCTCTCCGAGGTCGGCGCGCCGATGCTGGTGAAATCGAAGTTCACCGCGAGCGTCGGCAGGTACTTCAGCGCGATCCGCTGCTGCAGATACTGATCGGTGACGGCCTCGCGGTGATCGCGCAGCCGCCAGACGAGCTGGGTGACGGCCGCGGACTGGTCCTGCGTGACGGCCTCGGGCACCGGCGACGCGAGCGGATCTTGTTGCATGGCTTCGGTGACGGTGGCCTCGTCGACCGAAATGCCTTCCTTCTGCGCGGCCTTCACGACGACCTCGTGCAGCAGCGCCTGCCGGACGATCTCGCGCCCGACGAGGTCGAGCTGGTGCCGCGCGGCGAGCTGCCGGGCGTACGGCTGCTCCTGCACGGCGCGGTCGAGCAGCGCCTGGACCTGGTCGATGGTGGTGACCTGACCGTCGACGACCGCGGCGGTGCCCACCTGACTGGGGCCGGTACCGCATCCGGCGAGGAGGAAAGCTCCGGCGAGAACGGCGCCCAGCGCACGGCGGCGCCCCATGATCCGCATCACAGGCCCTACCCTCTCACATGCCCTCGAAACGCAACACCATCGAGGCATTCAGCGGGCTATTGTCGACATATGGACTCTTGGTTGTCGATCGAAGTCCTCGACGGGGCCTTCGCGGCGAGCGCGTGGCAACGCGCTCACGGCGACCGGCTGACCGAGGCCGCGCTGACCAACGGCGCCGAGCAGTGGACGTGGCACGTCCACCACTGGGGCGTGACGCTGGAGATCGAGTTTTCCTCGGAGGAGAAACGAGATCGCTTCCGGAGCCTGCCTGCGGTGACCGCCGCTCTCGACGCGGTGCCGGACCCGGAACGCGGACTGCTCGTGTACCCGGGTCGCGGCGGCGGTTCGGGAGCCCGGGTGCCGCGGCGTCCCCGGCCGTTGCCGATGTCCGGCTGCGGTGCGCTGCCGACGCCGCAGGAGGAAGTGTCGTTGCGGCTCGCCACCGCGCAACCGCCGGGGTTCGAGGTCTGTTCGGCTGGCTGAACCGTCTCCCGGTCGGCCACGAAAAGCGCGTCACGACCGAGCGGGCGCGGCAGTACTTCGCCATCGTGATCTCCGCGCGCATCCGATTTCGTACCGCAATGGCGTGGCACAGCCGATCCGGTCAGTTATGCCGCGGCACGCCCGGCCGTTGCCGATGTCCGGCGGTGGTGCGTGGCTATGCCCCAGCGCTCATACCGCCGCCGGGGTTTTTGTCAGCTGGCCCAGCAGCTTCGTGCACCAGTCGAGCAGTTCCTGATCCCGCAGCACCGGCGCGCCCATCCGGCCGCCTGCCGGACCTTCGGTCGGCTTCGGCACCGACACCGTGTTGGTGACTGCCTTGTACAACGCCTTGGGGTACAAGCGTTTCAGCCGCACCAGCTGCGAATCCATCAACGGCAGCGGCGCGAACCGGATCGTGTTGCCCTGTACCGCGACCTCGGTGACGCCGGCCGCCCGGCAGGTGTGCCGGAACGCGGCGACCGCGAGCAGCCGCGTGACCGGGGCGGGTGGCTGGCCGTAGCGGTCGACCAGTTCCTCGCGGACCGCGTCCAGCGCCGCCGTGTCCGGGGCCGACGCGATCTTGCGGTATGCCTCCAGCCGCAGCCGTTCGCCGGGGACGTAGTCGTGCGGGATGTGTGCGTCCACCGGCAGGTCGACGCGGACTTCGGCCAGTTCCTCGTCCTCCGCCGGCTCCGCGCCCGCGTGCCGACGGAACGCTTCGACCGCTTCGCCGACCAGCCGGACGTACAGGTCGAATCCGACGCCCGCGATGTGCCCGGACTGTTCTGCGCCGAGGATGTTGCCCGCGCCGCGGATTTCCAGGTCCTTCATCGCGACCGCCATGCCCGCGCCGAGTTCGGCGTTCTGCGCGATGGTCGCGAGCCGGTCGTGCGCGGTTTCGGTGAGCGGCGCCTCCGGCGGGTACAGGAAGTACGCGTATCCGCGCTCGCGGCCACGCCCGACGCGGCCGCGCAGCTGGTGCAGCTGAGCGAGGCCGAGCATGTCGCCGCGTTCCACGATCAGCGTGTTGGCGTTGGAGATGTCCAGGCCGGTCTCGACGATCGTGGTGCAGACGAGGACGTCGTACTCGTTCTCCCAGAAGCCCTGGATGATCTTTTCGAGCTTGTCCTCGTTCATCTGTCCGTGCGCGGTGACGACGCGCGCCTCCGGCACCATCTCGCGGATCCGCTTCGCCGCCTTCTCGATCGACGACACCCGGTTGTGCACGTAGAACACCTGGCCGTCACGCAGCAGCTCGCGCCGGACCGCGGCGCCGACCTGCTTGTCGTCGTAGGCGCCGACATAAGTCAGGATCGGATGCCGGTCTTCGGGCGGGGTGAGGATGGTCGACATCTCGCGGATGCCCGCCAGCGACATCTCCAGCGTCCGCGGGATCGGCGTCGCCGACATGGTGAGCACGTCGACGTGCGTGCGCAGCGCCTTGATGTGTTCCTTGTGCTCCACGCCGAACCGCTGTTCCTCGTCGACGATCACGAGGCCGAGGTCCTTGTACCGGATGCCGGTCTGCAGCAGCCGGTGCGTGCCGATGACGATGTCGACCTCGCCGTCGGCGAGCTGTTCGAGGATCCGGTCCGATTCGGCCTTGTGCGTGAACCGCGAAAGGCCCTTGATGGTGACCGGGAACGACCGCATGCGCTCGGTGAACGTGTTCAGGTGCTGCTGCGCGAGCAGCGTGGTCGGCACGAGCACGGCCACCTGTTTGCCGTCCTGCACCGCCTTGAACGCCGCGCGCACCGCGATCTCGGTCTTGCCGTAGCCGACGTCGCCGCAGATCACGCGGTCCATCGGGACGCCGCGCTCCATGTCCGACTTGACCTCGTCGATGGCCGCGAGCTGGTCGTTGGTCTCGGTGAACGGGAAGGCGTCTTCCAGTTCGGACTGCCACGGTGTGTCCTGGCCGAACGCGTGGCCGGGCGCGGCCTGGCGGGCGGCGTAGAGCTGCACCAGCTCGGCGGCGATCTCCTTGACCGCTTTTTTGGCGCGCGCCTTGGTGTTCTTCCAGTCCGAGCCGCCGAGCTTGTTGAGCGTGGGCAGCTCGCCGCCGACGTAGCGGGACACCTCGTCCAGCTGGTCGGTGGGCACGAACAGCCGGTCGCCGGGCTGTCCGCGCTTGGACGAGGCGTACTCCAGCAGCAGGTACTCGCGAGTGGCGCCGGCGACCGTGCGCTGCACCATTTCCACGAACCGGCCGATGCCGTGCTGGTCGTGCACCACGTAGTCGCCCGCTTTGAGCGCCAGCGGGTCGACCGCGCCGCGGCGGCGCGACGGCATCTTCGTGTTCAAGTCCTTTGTGGACGATCCAGCGGTGGCGCCGCGGCCGGTCAGGTCGGCCTCGGACAGCACCACGAGCGCGCGCTCCGGCGAGACGAAGCCCTCCGCGAGCCCTCCGCAGGTGACCGTGACGACTCCGGCGGGCGGCACTTCGGCGAGCACCTCGGCGTGCTTCGCCGGGACCTCGGCCGCCATCAACTGCTCGACCGCGCGGCTGGCAGTGCCCTGCCCGGCGACGACGAGCACGCCGGTGCCGCCGGACGCGAGGTGCGCGCGCAGATCGGTCATCGCGCGTTCCAGCTCGCCCCGGTAGGCGGGCGCGGGCTCGATGGCGACGCGGTAGACGGCTGGGTCTTCGCTGGTCAGCTGGGTGAGCGTCCACCACGGGCGCTTGGTCTCCTGCGCGTGCGCGGCGATCTCGGACAGCTCGCGGTACGCCGACGCGCCGAGGTCGATCGGGGCCTGCCCGCCCGCCGCGGCGGTGGTCCAGGAGGCTTCGAGGAACTCCTGCCCGGTGCGGACGAGGTCGGCCGCGCGGGCGCGGATCTTCTCCGGGTCGGCCAGCAGCACGTGGCTGCCCTGGGGCATCGAATCGGTGAGCAGCGCCAGCTCGCCCTCGCAGAGCACCGGGATGAGCGCCTCCATGCCCTCGACCGGGATGCCGCCGGACAGCTTGGTGAGCATTTCGGCCAGGTGCGCGTCGGCCTCGTACGTGGTGGCCAGCTCGGCCGCGCGCGCCTTGACGCCCTGGGTGAGCAGCAGCTCGCGGCACGGCGGCGCGGTGACCCGCTGGATCTCGCCGGGCAGCGACCGCTGGTCGGCCACCGCGAACGCGCGGATCTCGCTGACCTCGTCGCCCCAGAACTCGACGCGGACCGGATGCTGCGCGGTGGGCCCGAACAGGTCGAGGATGCCGCCGCGGACCGCGAACTCGCCGCGCTTCTCGACCATGTCCACGCGCGTGTAAGCCAGCTCGACCAGCCGTTCGAGCAGGTCCTCGAAGCTCTGCTCCTCTCCGACGACCAGGTCGATCGGCGCGAGCGAGCCGAGCCCGGGGGCCATCGGCTGGATGAGGCTGCGCACGGTGGAGACCACGACGCGCAGTTCCTCGTCCCCGGTGTGCAGCCGGTGCAGCACTTCCAGCCGCCGCCCGACCGTGTCCGCGCGCGGCGAAAGGCGCTCGTGCGGCAGCGTCTCCCAGGACGGGAAGTCGGCCACGCGATCGGGGCCGAGCAGCGCGCTGAGCGACGCGGTCAGCTCGTCGGCCTCGCGCCCGGTGGCGGTGACGGCCAGCACCGGACGGCCCGCGCCGCCGCGCTCGGGGTCTTCGGCCAGCGCGGCGGCCACGAGCTGCCGTACGGCGACAGCGCCTTGCAGTTCGAGCAGCGGGGCGCCGGCGCGCTCGACAACGCCGCGCAGCGCCGGGTCGGGAAGGATGGCTTGGAGGAGTCCGGACAGTACAGCGTCGGTCACCATCCCA
This sequence comes from Amycolatopsis sp. NPDC059235, assembly GCF_042754125.1. NCBI lineage: Bacteria > Bacillati > Actinomycetota > Actinomycetes > Pseudonocardiales > Pseudonocardiaceae > Amycolatopsis > Amycolatopsis sp. NPDC059235. Next base: position 28,983 of record NZ_JBHZAG010000016.1, on the reverse strand, counting down.
GCCTACGTCGCGGCACCGACAGGTTTCCGCTCCCCGGCGATCACCTCCGCCAACAGGGGCAGCTGCCGCTCGACCGCGCCGGGTTCCAGGGAGCCGACGCGCAGCAGAATGTGCTCCGCTCCGGCCTCGGCGTATCGGCGCACAGTCGCCGCGACTTCCGAGATCGGGCCGGTCACGGTCGCCTGGATGGTACTGATCTGCGCCAGCGACCGCTGATACGTCGCCTGTGCGTAGTCCTCCAGGACACGCTGGCCGCGCCGCGGATCGGGGTCGACGTAGACGGTCAGGAACAGCGACGGGGTGATCGTGCGATCGCTTGCGGCGCGGATGGTCGCGAGGCCGGACGCGTAGTCCGCGGGGTCCGGCGGGTACGGGAGCCAGCCGTCGTAACGCAGAGCGGTGCGGCGAAGCGCGGCCGGTGTCGCGCCGCCCAGCCAGATCGGCGGACCGCCGGGGCGCGCGGGCCGGATCGCCGGCGGCAGCCAGTCGTAGTGCAGCACCTTGCCGTGGAACGAGCTCGGCTGGCCGGTCCACAGTTCGCGCCAGAGCGTGACGACGTCGTCCAGATGCGAGAACCGCGTCCGGAAATCGACCCCGGCCAGGTCGAACTCCCGCTCGCTGAACCCGGGGAAGCCCGCGCCGACGCCGACTGCGAGCCGTCCTTCGGAGATCAGGTCGACCGAGGCGAGCGTCATCGCGGTCTGCACCGGATTGCGGTGCGCGGGCAGCAGCACGGCGGTTCCGACGGTGACGCGTTCGGTCGCCTGCGCGACCGCGGTGAGCAGGGTGAGCGGTTCGATCCGCGGCCGGGAAAGCGAGTCACCGGCCCAGATCGACGCGAACCCGAGCCGTTCGGCTTCGCGGGCCACTGCGACGAGGGCACGCGGGGTGCCGCCTGCTTCGAGCTGTGCCTGTCCGGCAGGAAGAAGTAGTCCGAATTCCACGCCGTCGACGATCCAGCTCGGCCCGGCGTCCCGGCAATTCCCTGCGGGGAATGGCCCGACGTCCGAAACCTCGGCCAGAATCGCGCAGGTGCCCACCACGTTCGCCGACGCCTTGCGCGACGCCCGTTCCCGCCGCCGGCTCAGCCAGCTCGACCTCGCGCTGAAAGCCGGGACGACGCAACGCCACGTCAGCTTCATGGAACGCGGCCGTTCGCTGCCCGGCCGCGGCATGGTGGTGCGGGTCGCCGAGGCGCTCGGCCTGCCGCTGCGCGAGCGCAACGCCCTGCTGCTGACCGCCGGATACGCGCCGGTCTACCCCGAAACCCGGCTGGACGACCCCGCGCTGACGCCGGTGCTCGAATCGCTGCGCGCGCTGCTCGCCGGGCACGAGCCGTACCCGGCGCTGGTCGTGAATCGCTACGGCGATCTGGTCGCGGCGAACGACGGTTTCGCTCTCCTCACCGAGGGTGTCGCGGCGGAACTGCTCGAACCGCCGATCAACGTGCTGCGGCTGGCCTTGCATCCGCGAGGGATGGCACCGCGGATCCAGAATTTCGCGGATTGGGCGCAGCACGTGCTCGAACGCCCGCGGCGTGGCCTGGCGCACGGACCTGATCCGCGGCACCAGGCGTTGTTGGAGGAACTCACCGGTTATCTGCCGTCGCCTGGTGAACCGTCGGGTGACCACCTCGGGTTCGCTGTGCCGTTGCAGTTGTCCAGTTCTGCGGGCGAACTTCGGCTGCTTACCGCGATCACGCAGTTCGCTACCGCAGTCGATGTGACGGTCGCTGAGCTGAGTCTCGAAACCTTCCTGCCCGCCGACGCTTCGACAGCCGAGCTGCTCAAGGCGCAACCCAGCCGGTGACCTGCCCCAACGTCAACTCCACACCCGCCCACAGCACCGCCGCGCACAGGCTTCCGATAAAGAACCGTCGGTACGACAGTCCGGCAGAACCCGCGACGCGCGGCACGAGAGTGCGTACGCCAGCAAGGCACCGTCCTAGGACGACAGCTGGCACGCCATAACGTGCGACAGTCGCTTCAGCCTTGTCCCACTTCGCTTCGCCGATCCGCTGCCCTACGCGCGACCGACGCAGCTTCGGGCCCCACAGTCGTCCCTCCCAGTACGCGAGCTGATCCCCCGCAAGCGCCGACGCGACGCAGACGGTGAGGGCTGGCCACAGCTGTAAAGTCCCGCGCTGCACAAGGAAACCCATAAGCAGCAAGGTGGACAGCGTCGGCAGCACAATGCCCGGCAACAGCGCTGTCTCGGCCATGATCACCAGCGCGCAGATCAGATAGACGAGCGGCGCGGGAGCGTCAAGAAGTGGCTGAAGCAGGCTGTCCATACCGGTCCAGTCCCGACCGCACCGGCAAGGCCGCGCGGTACACGTACGCCGGCGGCAGGTTCCGCCAAACCACACTGGTGCGTTCGACAACCGCGAAGCGGCTTCGCAGCAACCGTGCGAACCGACGCGCTGGCGGCGTCCACGAGGTGTGCGCGTACGCGAAGGTGGTGAAACGGCCTTGCGGGGAAAGCACCTCGCAGACGGAGTTCAGTACTGCGGCCTGTGGCGCGGCGTGCATGGCTGTCCACGGCAGACCGGAGACGACCACGTCGACCGGCATCGTCACGTACGCAGCGACGTGTTCCGCAGAGCCCTCCGCAATGTGCAGCGAAGGGAAGCGTTCGCGTAGCTCCTGTACGAGGTGCGTGTTGATTTCTACCGCGGTGAAGTGCGCGTCGCGCCGAAGCATGCGAAGCAGCACTTCGGTGAAGACGCCCGTTCCTGGCCCCAGCTCTACAACGCTGTGCGCGCTCTCGACGCCCAGCCCCGCCGTCATCACTCCGGCCAGCCGTTCCGAGCTGGCGGCGATCGCGCCGGTCCGCATCGGGTGCCGGAAGAACTCCCTGGTAATCGACATGTTTTCGACGGTAGGAAGCGCTTCGGTCGTCGCGGATCGGCTCGGTCGGCGGGAAAAGTCGTTCGCTCGGAGGACCACGGCCATCCTCCGGAACGACGCGCGCGACGACGATCTCGCGTTACGTTCGTTTCGTGCGGAGACTGGTCATGTGGGGGCGCAGGCAGCGATGGTTGCTGGACTTGCCGCTGTACGCCGTCTTCATCGCCTTCGGACCCAACATCGCGGATCAGGAGACGTGGCAGATCCGCATGGCTTCGATGCTGTTTCTGCTGCCTCTGTTGCTGCGTCGCCGCTACCCGCGCACAGTCGCGCTCCTGATCCTCATCGGCGTAGCCGTCGTCTATATGAACGAAGTCTGGGCGTATGACCGTGGCCGTGGCGACCTCGCGATGGCGGTCATGCTGTACACGCTCGTCAAAGCCGGTGACAGATGGTTCATCGGCTTCGCGGTAGCTGTCGCCGGGCTGGACACTTTCTGGGGATTCACTTGGGGCGTCAACACCCTGAACCCGACGCTCAGCGTCGTCGGCACAGTGCCGCTGTACTTAGCAGCTTGGGCGCTCGGCGCGTTCTTCCGCACGAAGGAACAACTCGCCGAAGAAGAACGACTGAGAGCGGAGCTGGCGGCGTCCGAGGAACAAGCCCGCAGTCGCGCTTCAGTCGCCGAAGAGCGCACAAGGATCGCGCGCGAGCTTCACGACGTACTCGCACACAGCATGAGCGTGATCGTCCTGAACGCTGAAGGAGCGAAGCTCGCACGCCATCACGACCCGGACGCTGTCGACCGTACGCTTGACACCATCAGCAAAACCGGCCGTTCCGCCCTCGCCGAGCTTCGGCGGCTGCTGGAAGTAATGCACGCTGGCGAACCCGCGCGCGCTCCGCAGCCGACGCTCGATCAGTTGCGCACGCTCGTCGAGCAGTCCGGCCGCGATGTCACCCTCGAAGTCAACGGCGACATCGCCGACCTGCCCGCCGGTGTCGCGCTTCAGGCGTACCGCATCGTCCAGGAGGCCCTGACCAACATGCTCAAACACGCGCCGCCCGACGCGACCGGCCGGGTCCGGGTCACGTTCGCCGGTCCGGAAGTCCGCGTCGAAGTCACCAACTCCGGCGGACGCCAGCCGGTCGCAGCGGGGCTGCCCGGATCCGGGCGCGGGCTCACCGGCATGGCCCAGCGCGTCGCGATGTACCACGGCAAGCTCGAAACCGGCGCGCTCCCGGACGGCGGCTACCGCGTCTCGGCGACACTGCGGACGGACGCCGCATGACGTCCGTGCTGATCTGCGACGACCAGGAACTGGTGCGCGTCGGGCTGCGGATGATCGTCGACAGCCAACCCGACCTGGAGGTGGTCGCCGAGGCGGGCGACGGCGCGGAAGCCGTCGAGCTCGCCCGCGCGCGCCGCCCGGACCTCGTCCTGATGGACGTCCGGATGCCAGTCCTCGACGGCGTCGCGGCCACCGCGCAGATCTGCGCCGAGCTCCCGGACACCTCGGTCCTGGTGATCACGACGTTCGACCTGGACGAGTACGCCTACTCCGCCCTTCGCGCCGGAGCGAGCGGATTCCTGGTCAAGGACGCGCCGTCGGACGAGATGCTGGTGGCGATCCGGGGCGTGCTGCGCGGCGACGCGATGGTGTCGCCGTCGGTGACGAAACGCCTGCTAGACCGCTATCTCAGCGCACACCGGACACCGCTGGACGAGCAGAAACTGGAGACGCTGACCGAACGCGAGAAGGACGTGCTCGGCCTGATCGCGCGCGGATTGTCGAACACCGAGATCGCCGGGACGCTGTTCATCGGCGAGACGACGGTGAAGACGCACGTCGGACGGTTGCTCAACAAGCTCGGGCTGCGGGATCGGGTGCACGCGGTCGTCTTCGCGTATGAATCCGGATTGGTACGTCCAGGCGGCTGAATCGGGGCATGCTGGACCCATGCGTCTCGTCGCGTTGCTCGCCTCCGTTCTGCTGCTCGCCGCCTGCTCGGCCGCGCCAGCGAGCGTCCCAGCGAAGCCGGAGCCCGGCCGCTTCGCTGTGCAGGAGGTCGCGGACGGCCTCGAACACGGCTGGGACGTCGCCTTCCTTCCCGACGGATCGCTGCTCGTGCCGCAGCGCCCCGGCAAGCTCGCGCTGATCCGCGACGGCCGGAAGACCGACGTGCGCGCCGATTTCTCCGACGTCCTCGTGCAGGGCGAAGGCGGCCTGATGGGCCTGGTCCTGGCGGCGGATTTCGCGACGTCACGCGAGTTCACCACCTGCCAGACGCACCAGGAAAACGGACGCGCGGTGGACGTCCGGCTTGTCACCTGGCGGCTCGCCGACGACGGCGCCAGCGCGGCCAAGGTGCGCGACCTGCTGACTGGCCTGCCGGTGAATCCGAGCGGACGGCATTCCGGCTGCCGCCCGACGCTCGCTCCCGACGGCGCGCTGCTCGTCGGCACCGGCGACACCGCGCGGTCCACGGTGGCGCAGGATCGGCACAGCCTCGGCGGCAAGGTGCTGCGGATCGACGCGAAAACCGGGGAACCGTTGCCCGGCAACCCTTTCCTGTCGTCCGCCGATCCGAACGAACGCCGGATCTACACCTACGGCCACCGGAACGTGCAGGGCGTCGCGATTCGGCCGGGCACCGGGCAGGTGGTCACCTCCGAACACGGACCGGCGTTCGACGACGAGGTGAATCTCCTGCGGCCAGGTGGGAATTACGGCTGGGATCCGTCGAAGGGCGGCACCGATGCCAGCTACGACGAGAGCGTGCCGATGACCGACACCACCCGGTTCCCGGACGCGGTTCGTCCACTGTGGACCAGCGGGCAGATCACCGAAGCGACCAGCGGCGACGCGTTCCTCACCGGCAAACAGTGGGGTGCGAACGAAGGCGCGCTGGTCGTGGTGGCACTGAAGGGACAGAAGCTTTTGCTGCTGCACCTCGACGCCGCCGCGAAGGTCACCGGAGTCACGCTGCCTGTCGAATTCAATGACAAGTTCGGCCGGTTGCGCGCCGCCCGAAGCGGACCGGACGGCGCGCTGTACGTGACGACTTCCAACGGCAGCAACGACAAAGTGCTGCGGGTGACGCCGGGCTGAGGTCAGCCGACGTACGCGCCGCCGTTCACGTGCACGACCTGGCCGGTGACGTGTCCCGCCTCCGGAGAGGCCAGGAACCGCACCACCTCGGCGATGTCCTCCGGTTTGCCCGCGCGTTTTGTCATCGTGTTCTCGACCAGCCGCTCCTGCCGTTCGGCGGAGAGCTTGCCGCGGAAGAACTCGGTGTCCACGATCAGCCCCGGCGCGACGATATTCGCGGTGATCCCCCGCTGGCCGAATTGGCGCGCGGTTTCGGTATTCCACACTTCCACCGCGGCTTTCGCCCAGCCGTACGATTCAGCGCCGGTGTGCCCGGCGATCGAGCCGATGGTGACGATGCGGCCGCGGTCGGCCAGCCGCTCCCCCAGCGCCGACGTCACGAACGCGGCGGAGAACAGATTCGCCCGGATGTTGGCCGTCCAGGCGGCATCGAGCGCTTTCAATCCCTGACCGTCGGAGCGCAGGAAATCCGTGTTCCCACCAGCGTTGTTCACCAGCACGTCGACCCGTTCCGGCAACTGTTCGCCAGCCGCCTCGACCGCCTCGGGATCGCTCGCGTCGAAGCTCACCGCCCGCGCGCCGAGCAGCGTCGCCGCCTCGGTGAGCACGTCCTCGCGCCGTCCGGTGATCGTAACTCGATCGCCGTCCCGGACAAACGCCGCGGCGATCGCGTATCCGATTCCGGTGCTGCCCCCGGTCACCACTACGTCCCGATTCATCCCCACGTCCTTTATTGCTAAAGTACCTCTTGTGGACGACGGTACCGGCGGCGGGGAAAACCCGTCAAGCGACGAGGTGGACGAGATTCAGCAGGCGTGGCTGCGGGAGCGGCCGGGCACGCCGGTGTCGTCCATCGGCGTGATCACGCGGATCTGGCACATCGCGAAACTGCTGGAGGACGACCGGCGTGCGACGATGCTGGAGCTCGGAATGGACGCTTCCACCCGCACCCTGCTCAGCACGCTGCGCCGCGCCGGGCCGCCGTACCGGCTCAGCGCGGGAGAACTCGCGAAACGCTGCCGGGTCAGCCCGGGCGCGATCTCCCAGCAGACCGCCCGCGCCGAACGCGACGGCCACGTCCGCCGAGTGAAGTCCACTTCGGACCGTCGCGGGGTGTACGTCGAGCTGACCGAGGCCGGCCACGAGCTGATCGAGCGAACCGTCGGAGATCTGCTGGAGCACGAGGAAACCCTGGTCTCCGCGCTGTCCCCGGCCGAACGCGATCAGCTGGCCGATCTCCTGCGCATCCTGCTCTCGGACCTGGATCGGCGGGCGCGGAGGTAGGGTGGCGGACATGCCCACCATCGACAAAGTCGCCTGGCTGCACGTGGTCGACGGCAAGCTGCTCGCCGCGCGTTCCGCGGGCAAGGACACCTGGTATCTGCCCGGCGGGAAACGCGAAGAAGGCGAGTCGGACGTCGAGACGCTGGTCCGCGAGATCGCCGAGGAACTGAGCGTCACGCTGGATCCGGCGTCCGCGCGGCTGGCCGGAGCCTGGGAAGCGCAGGCGCACGGCAAAGCGGACGGCGTCGTGGTGCGGATGACTTGCTACACCGCGGAGTACACCGGCGCACTGAAGCCGAGCAGCGAGATCGAGTCGTTCGGCTGGCTCGCCCACGCCGACCGCGACCGGGTCTCGGCGACGGTCCAGCTGATCCTCGACGACCTGCACGCCCAAGGAAAACTGGTCTGATGCTGCGGCTCGGGACGACGGTTCTCGGAGTCGCCGACGTCGACCGCGCGATGCGGTTCTGGTCCGAGGCGCTCGGTCTCGTCGAGGACCCGGAATGGGCGAGCGAGTCGTGGCGGACGCTGGCCCACCCCGGCGGCGCGCACGCACTCGGTCTGATGCGCAGCGAGTCGCCCGCCGAACCTAAGCCGCGGCTGCACCTTGACCTCTACACCGACACCGCGGACGAGCAACGCGCCGAGGTGGAACGCCTTGTCGGCCTGGGCGCACAACGGGTCGATTGGAAGCATTACCCGCCCGAGCCGGACTTCGTCGTCCTCGCCGACCCGGACGACAACCTGTTCTGCGTGGTGGATCTGAGCAACGCGCCGTCCGGCAGCTGAGGGTTCAGCCGAGCAGCCGAGGCTTGTTTTCCAGGTGCGACAAGCCATTCCAGGCGAGATTCACCAGATGCGCGGCGACCTCGTCCCGCTTCGGTTTGCGCGCGTCCAGCCACCACTGCCCGGTGAGCGCGACCATGCCGACGAGCGCCTGCGCGTAGAGCGCGGACAGCTTCTCCTCATACCCGCGCGCGGCGAACTGCTGCGCGAGGATGTGCTCGACCTGGCTGGCGATGTCATTGAGGACAGTCGAAAACGTACCGGTGGAACTGGCGACCGGGGAATCGCGCACGAGAATGCGAAACCCGTCGTGGGAATCCTCGACGTAGCTCAGCAACGCGACGGCGGCCTGTTCCAGCATCACCCGCGGATGTCCGCCGTGGAGCGTCGAGACCATCCGGTCGAGCAGCAGCTGCGTTTCCCGGTCGACGACGACGGCGTAAATGCCTTCCTTGCCACCGAAGTGCTCGTAGACGACCGGTTTGGACACGTTCGCCCGCGCGGCGATCTCCTCGACCGAAGTGCCGTCGAAACCCTTCTCGGCAAACAGAGCGCGTGCCACGTTGAGCAGCTGCTGCCTGCGCTCGCTGCCCGTCATGCGCACCCGGGCGACCGGTGCGGCCGGCCGCGCGCCGGTGACCGCTGCTTCTCGCTTCGCCCGTCGTCTCCCCGCCATTCGCAGCAGGGTAGCGGGCGGACCGCGGCGAGCCGCTCGTCGCCTCAGGTTTAAACATGAATAAACCTCGCCGAGTGACGGGGTTCATCCACGAGCGCGCGCCGGAAGCTCAGCCCGGCAAAGGAAAACCTACTTGGCCTCGGCCGCGATCCTGGCCAGCCGCTGCGGGGTCGGCCAGCGGACGTCGTGCACCCAGCCGAACTTCTCGAACATCCAGATCAGCCGCGCCGACATGTCGATCTGGCCGCGCTTCACGCCGTGCCGGGCCGAGGTCGGGTCCGCGTGGTGCAGGTTGTGCCACGACTCGCCGAAGGAGAAGATCGCCAGCGGCCAGAAGTTCGCCGAACGGTCGCGGGCGGCGAACGGGCGCTCGCCGATCATGTGGCAGATCGAGTTGACCGACCAGGTCACGTGGTGCAGCACGCACACGCGGACCAGGCCCGCCCAGAAGAACGCCGTCACCGCGCCCCACAGCGACCACGAGATCAGCCCGCCCAGCAGCGCCGGGCCGAACAGGCTCACCAGCGACCACAGCCAGAACAGGTCGTCGACCTTGCGGATGGCCGGGTCCTTCACCAGATCCGGCGCGAACCGCGCCTGGTTGCTCTGGTCGCGGTCGAACAGCCAGCCCATGTGCGCGTGCCAGAAACCCTTGGCGATGGCCAGCGGCGAGGTGCCGTACGCCCACGGCGAGTGCGGGTCGCCGTCGCGGTCGGAGAACGCGTGGTGGCGCCGGTGGTCGGCCACCCAGGTGATCACCGGCCCCTGCAGCGCGATGCTGCCCGCGATCGCCATCACGACGCGCAGCCACGGCTTGGCCTTGAACGAACCGTGGGTGAAGTAGCGGTGGTAGGCGACGGTGACGCCCAGCCCGCTGATCCCGTAGAACACGACGAACAGCGCGACGTCCAGCCAGGTCAGGCCCCAGCCCCAGGCGAACGGAACCGCGACCAGCAGCGCCACGATCGGCAGCAGCACCCCGAAGTACACCGACAGCTGAACGCCGATCCCGCGCTGTCCGTCGATGATCGGCTTGGGGCCCTTCGGCGGGTCGCCCGCTGACTGAGAACGATCGAGGGTGGCCGTCATGCGCTCACTTCTTTCCTCTCACAACCCCTTGCGAAGGGTGCCCTTACCTACGGTGTCGTAAGTTACGGTACAGGAGGTTTCCGGCGCTGTGGAGGCCCGAAAAGTCCGATTGCCCGGTGCCCGGGACGGCCCTGTGGCGCACGCCTCCCCCTCCTGGCGCCCCCGTCCTCGATCATCGCTATCCTGACCAGGACCGATCCGCCGTAGTGTAATCGGCAGCACTTCAGATTTTGGTTCTGACAGTTCAGGTTCGAATCCTGGCGGCGGAGCTGCACATCCGGCGAGGGCGATGGGAGTGGGGGCGGCTGAGCGAGGAACCGAGCGACCCCGCGGGCGCCCGTCGCCCGACCCTGGTCGAGATGTCGGACGCGTGGCTGGTGGGGCGCGCGCGGGAACTCATCGCGGCCGTTCAGCGCCAGGAGCACGAAAACCAGCTCGAGATCGTCAAGATCATGGACGAGCTGCTCGAGGAGACTCTGCGCCGGGGAGAACCCACGCTCGTCGCCCAGCTGCTGCGCGCCTCCGCCTTCTCCCGGCTCGTCACCCGCGGCCTCGCGGCCGAGGCCGAACCCCGGCTCGACGAGATGCTCGCGCACACCCGCCGGCACGGTTTGTCGCTGCTGCGCGCGGACGCGCACGCGCTGCGCGGGCGACGGCTCGTGCTCGCCGCGCAAGAGGACGCCGCGCTCACCGAGATCGCCCGCGCGCTCGCGATCCTCGACGACTCCACGATTCCGGACCGCCAGGTCGGCGTCCGCAACTGGAACCGCATGCAGTCGATGGCGCTCATCGACTGCTGGATAGTGCTCAACCAGCTCGGCGTCTACGAGGCCGCCGAAGAGGTGATCGGCCGCGCGCACCAGGCGATCCGGGAAAGCGCGAGCCCGCACGAGATCACCCTGCAGCTGATGAACCGGGTCAAGATGCTGCTCGGCTGGGGGCTGCGGCTCGAGCGGATCGAGCAGTACGACGAATCGGCGGAGAAGTTCCGCACCGCCGCGTCGATGGCGGTGGCCGCCGAAGGGCCGTTCGCCGAATCGCTGTTCCCGCGCAAGATCGGGGTGTCCGCGGTCGACCAGGTCGGCGTGCTGGCCGCGGCGCTCGCGCTGCACGATCCGGCCGCCGAGCACGTCGAACGGCTGCAGGGCATGCATCTCGGCCACCACTATCCGCACGAGCAGGAGCTGGTCGCGATCGCGCTCGCCCGCTGCCTCGACCAGACCGGCCGCCGCACCGACGCGCTGCAGGTCCTGCGCGAGGCCCGCGACGTGCTGGCCGAGGACGTCTCGCAGCCGTCGATGCGGCTCACTCTCTCCCGCGAACTCGCCCGGCTCGACCCGGACGCCGCGAGCCAGTCGCTGATCGACTACGCGACCGCGCTGGAAACCGAAATGTGGGCGCTGCGCGAATCGCAGATCGCCACGCTGAACGCGCGCCGCGAGCATGAACGGCTGTCCGCCGAGCACGGCGCGATCACCCAGCAGGCGCTGCAGGATCCGCTCACCGGCCTGCCGAACCGGCGCGCGCTCGACGAACGGCTGCGCTCGCTGGCGTCGTCGGCGGACGCGCAGCCGCTCGCGGTCGCACTGGTCGACCTCGACGGGTTCAAGGGCGTCAACGACAAGCAGTCGCACGCCGAGGGCGACAACGTTTTGCGTGTTGTCGCAAGCACTCTCCGCGACGCTCTGCGCGGCGACGACGTCGTGGCCCGCTACGGCGGCGACGAGTTCATCGTGCTGCTGCCCGGCGCACCGGCGTCGGCGGCGAAGATGGCGCTCGGCCGCGCGGCCAAATCCGTCGCGACACTGCCGCATCACCTCTCGCACGGTGTGACGTTGTCCATTGGTCTCGTGTCGCTGCGTCCGCAGGAGCGGGCCGAGCAGGTGCTCGCCCGCGCGGATGCGGCGATGTACGAAGCGAAACGCGGCGGTGGCAACCAGGTGGCGTCGGCCAACTCGATGGCCGGCGACGGCATGGGCGGCTGGCCTGGGGAAACGGCTCCGACCGACCCCGCGTGGAGCGCTGAGGACCCCACGTAGGATCGTTGGTGCTCGTCAACGCACCGGTGAATCGTTGGGAGACTCGTGAGCGGCCCGCTGAGCACGCTGATCCTCGCTGCGGGTGAGGGCACCCGCATGCGTTCCTCCACTCCTAAGGTGTTGCACCCGATCGCCGGAAGGCCGCTGGTGGAACACGCAGTGCGCGCCGCCGCCGGCCTCGCGCCGCAGCATCTGGTGGTCGTGATCGGACACGGCCGCGACGCCGTGCGCGCCGAACTCGACCGGGTCGGCGAGGCGCTCGGCCGCGAGGTCGCCACCGCCGTGCAGGAAGAGCAGAAGGGCACCGGGCACGCCGTTTCGTGCGCGCTGGCCGAACTGCCGGAAGGACTCACCGGCACCGTGGTCGTCAGCTACGGCGACGTTCCGCTGCTGGACACCGAGACCCTGGAGTCGCTCCGAGCTGAGCATGCCAAGGCCGGCAACGCGGTCACCGTGCTCACCGCCGAGGTCGCGGACCCGACCGGCTACGGCCGGATCGTCCGCGGCGCCGACGGCTCGGTCAGCGCGATCGTCGAGCACAAGGACGCGACGCCGGACCAGCGGGCGATCACCGAAATCAACTCCGGCGTCTACGCCTTCGACGCGGCCGTGCTGATCGACGGCCTGTCGCGGCTGTCCACCGACAACGCGCAGGGTGAGCTTTACCTCACCGACGTCCTCGGCATCGCGCGCGAGGACGGCAAGGGCGTCGGCGCGCTGGTGGTCGACGACCCGTGGGTCACCGAGGGCGTGAACGACCGCGTGCAGCTTTCGGTCCTCGGGGCCGAGTACAACCGCCGCATCGTGCGCCGCTGGCAGCGCGAAGGCGTCACGGTGGTTGACCCGAACACCACCTGGATCGAGGCGGACGTCACGCTCTCCCGTGACGTGCTGATCGAGCCGAACACGCAGCTCAAGGGCCACTGTTCGGTCGGCGAAGGCTCCATTGTGGGACCGGACACCACGCTGACCGACGTGCAGATCGGCCGCGGCGCTTCGGTCGTCCGCGTGCACGGTTCTGGCTCTGAGCTGGGCGACGGCGTGAATGTCGGCCCGTACACGTTCCTGCGGCCGGGCACGAAGCTCGGCGCGAAGGGCAAGCTGGGCGCGTTCGTCGAGACGAAAAACGCGCAAATCGGCACCGGTACCAAGGTGCCGCATCTCACTTACGTAGGCGACGCGATCGTCGGCGATCACAGCAACATCGGCTGTTCCAGTGTGTTCGTGAACTACGACGGGGTGGCCAAGCACCAGACCGTTGTCGGTTCGCATGTCCGGCTTGGGGCGGACAACACGCTGGTCGCGCCGGTGCGGATCGGGGACGGCGCTTACAGTGGAGCCGGTGCGGTGATCCGCGACGACGTCCCGCCTGGCTCACTGGCGCTGTCGGCCGGTCCGCAGCGCACCATCGAAGGCTGGGCGGTCCGGCGCAGGCCGGGCACGCCCGCGGCGGAGGCGGCGGAAGCCGCACTCGCCGCCCAGCAGCAGGACACCGTTGTGTCCGAGTCAGCAGCAGGAACCGACGGGGAGTCGCCAGCATGAGTCCGAAGTCAGGTACGCCGAAGAAGAATCTGATGCTCTTCTCCGGCCGTGCGCACCACGAACTCGCGGAAGAGGTCGCCAAGCACCTCAACGTGACGATCACCCCGCAGACCGCGCACACGTTCGCCAACGGCGAGCTGTTCGTGCGGTTCGAGGAGTCGGTGCGCGGTACCGACGCGTTTGTGATCCAGGCGCACACCACGCCCATCAACGAGTACGTGATGGAGCAGCTGATCATGGTGGACGCGCTGAAGCGCGCGAGCGCCAAGCGGATCACCGTGGTCATGCCGTTCTATCCGTACGCCCGCCAGGACAAGAAGCACAAGGGCCGCGAGCCGATCTCGGCGCGGCTCATCGCGGACCTGTTCAAGACCGCGGGCGCGGACCGGATCATGACGGTCGACCTGCACACCGCGCAGATCCAGGGCTTCTTCGACGGCCCGGTCGACCACCTGATGGCCCAGTCGGTGCTCGCCGACCACATCAAGTCGACGTACGGCAACGCGGACATCACGGTCGTCTCGCCGGACTCGGGCCGCGTGCGCCTGGCGGAGAAGTGGGCGCAGCAGCTCGGCGACCGGCCGATCGCGTTCATCCACAAGACGCGCGACCCGGACAAGCCGAACCAGGCCGTGGCCAACCGCGTGGTCGGCAAGGTCGAGGGCAAGCTCTGCGTGCTGATCGACGACATGATCGACACCGGCGGCACGATCGTGAAGGCCACCGAAGCACTGCTGGAAGAGGGAGCGGCGGACGTGGTCATCGCGACCACGCACGGCATCCTCTCCGACCCGGCCACCGAGCGGCTGTCGCAGTGCAAGGCGCGCGAGGTCATCGTGACGAACTCGCTGCCGATCCCGGAAGAAAAGCGCTTCCCGGGGCTGACGGTGCTGTCCATCGCGCCGATGCTCGCGGAAGCCATCCAGCAGGTCTTCGAGGACGGCTCGGTCACGTCGCTGTTCGACGGCAACGCCTGACGCTCTACGGTTTCTGAACGGTTCTGAACGACACGGCCCGAGTTGGCGGGTGCGGCCTGAGACAGGTCGCATCGGCTGGCTCGGGTCGCTTCGTTTTGGCGACTGCGTCCCGGTTGCCGGGTGGATCTCGTTTCCTCGTCTCAGCAGGACCGCCTGCGCCGGACGGCCCAGTGCGACTCAGGCGGTGTTGCCGCCGCGCGCTGGCACGCCGAACGCAGGCCACGTCGGCCGTTCCGGGCCGCACCACCGATCCAGGCGCACCGTCCAATTCAGACCGCATCGCCCGGCTCAGTCGCGCCGCCGCGGCCGCGCCGTCTGGCCCCACCGCCGCTCAGCTCAAGCCACGGTCGCCCGGCCCAGCCGCGCCACTCCGGCCGTGCCACCCCACTCCAGCCGCGCCGCACCACTCCGACCGCGGTCCAGCCGCGTCGCACCACGCCAGCCGCGGTCGAGCCGCACCACGCCAGCCGCACCGCACCACGCCAGCTGCGGTCCAGCCGCACCGCCCCACGCCAGCCGCGGTCCAGCCGCGCCACTCCAGCCGCTCCGCACCGACCGCATCACAACGGTCCAGCCGCACCGCCCCGGCTGACCGAGGCCGCGCCTGACCGAAGCAGCTGTCCAAGCCGTCGGATCCGTCCAGGCAGCACCGCGTTCAGCACCGCCCGAAACCGCACCGCCGCTACCGAGCAGCCGCCCCGCCATCACCAGCCAAAGACACCCCTCCACTCCTCACTTCGCGCCCTCGTCATCACACCGTCGCACCGTCACACCGCGCCCATATCCGCCGACAACCACCTCTCCGGCCGCATATGGATCGCCATGTGCTCACCCAGTTGCGTCCGCTCGTACTCCACATACCCGGCCACCTTGTCGGCAGGCAGGTACCGCGAAGCCATCTCCCACGTCAGCTCGTAACTGCCCGGCCGCGTCCGCACCACCGGGCCCTCCACCGACACGTACCGCACCGTCGGCTCCACTCGCTGCACCATCAGGCTGAACCGACCGGCCGCCTCGATCGCCTTTGCCTTGCGCGAGTTCGGTTCCGTGATCACCCACAGCTCGCCGCCGGGGGTGTACTGGTACCAGATGGGCACCGTCAGCGGCGCTCGGTCGGGGCGCTCCACCACAGCGAGCGCGCCGATGTGCGGTTCGGCCAGAAACTGTTCCCGTTCTTCACTCGACAACACCATGCCCTCGAAGCTAGCGACGGGGTACGACAAAAACCGGGTTCCGCCGGCGGCGAAAACCGATGCGTCACCCGTCCGGGACTGACTAGCGTCGCAGCCATGGGGAAATTCGAATTCGGCGTCAGCCTGCGGCTCACCGCCGACGGCACTGAGTGGACCGAAAAATGCCGGCGCGCCGAGGAACTCGGCTACGACCACCTGACCGTGCCCGACCATCTCGGGCCGGGGCGGTTGTCTCCGTTCCCCGCGCTCACGGCCGCGGCTGCGGTGACCGAGCGGGTGCGGGTCGGCACGCTCGTGTCCAATGTGCCCTTCTACAACCTGGCGCTCTTCGCCCGCGATGTCGCCACCGTCAACAAACTCACCCAAGGCCGTTTCGAACTCGGACTCGGCTCCGGCCACATGAAGCACGAGTTCGACGACGCCGGGCTGCCGTGGCGCAAAGCCGCCGACCGGATCACGTACCTCACCGAAGGTCTCGCCGAGCTGCGCACGCGCGTCGAGGACGAAGGCGGCATGCCGAAGCTGCTGATCGCGGGCAACAGCGATGGCGTCCTCAAGCTCGCGGCGGAACAGGCGGACATCGCCGGGTTCGCCGGTCTCCGCCAGGATCGCGGACGTCCACCGGGCACGTTCGTGCTCGACAACGACGTCGCGATGGACGACCGGGTCGCGTATTTCCGTTCCCTGGCCGGAGATCGCGAGATCGATTACAACATGCTGATCCAGCGCGTCGTGGTCACCGACAACCGTCGCGAGGCCGCCGCGGAATGGCATGCCGAGACTGAGGAACGCAGCGCGGCGGACGTCGACGAGCTGCTGCGCGCACCGCAGCTGCTCTTCGGCACGGTGGACGAAATGGTGCAGCAGCTGATCGCGCACCGCGAACGGTACGGCTTCTCCTACTTCACCGTTTTCGAGGCGATGATGGAGACTTTTGCTCCGGTGGTGGCTGAGCTGCGAGGTCGCTAGCCGCCTGCACCTTTGCGACGGCGTCGCCAGCGATCAGCGTGAGCACCTTAGCGAGGAGACCGTCTGGCACAGCTTCGTCGTCGATGTCGGCTTCCACGGCCAAACCGTTGCTCAGCGCGAGCAGCACGACGGCGAATTCCTCAGCAGGCAACGGAAGTTCGAGGTCCAACCCCTCGGCGAGCCGGTTCAACGCACGCGCGATCGTGTCGCGAACTTCCCGGCGGCGTCGGCGCAATGCGTCGCGCCGCCGGTCGTCGTGGTGCGCCATCGCGAAAAACTCGGCCAGCAACCGGTGCCACACGGCGTCGGCGCGCATTTCGTACATCAGCACCGCAGCGACGTTCGCCAGCCCCGCGCCGCCGTCGTCCGCTTCGGCGAAACTCGCCAGGCTCGCTTCGAGGCGGTGCGCGGCGTGCTCTTCCATCAACGCCAGCACAAGCTCGTCTTTCGACGCGAAACTCGAGTAGACCGCGCCTTTTGTCAGCCCGGCAGCCGCGGCCACCTCGGTCAGTTTCGTCGCGGCGATGCCCTGTTCACCGAACACGGCGAAGGCCGCGTCCAGAATGCGCCGCCGGGTCTCCGCCCGCGTCGGCCGCGTCCGGCCGGTCATCGGCTTCTCCCTCATCCGGGGGTTGACACTGGCTCAGCCCGCTCAATACCTTCAGGTATCCAATACCCACGGGTATCCAGTGTCAAGGACTCTGTCAAGGACGACAGGGAAGGACCGCTCCGATGAGGTTGCGCATCGTCCTGGCCGCCGCGGCATTGCTGACCGCCGCGTTCGCCGCCCCAGCCACCGCCGCCACCACCGCTACGGCAGGCGGCGTCAACGATCCCGCGTGCCGGCCGAGCGCGGCGCATCCGCGTCCGGTGGTGTTCCTGCACGGACTCGGCGCGACGTCCTATGAGGACTTGAACTACCTGCAGGATCACGTTGCTGCCAAGGGATATTGCACCTTCAGCCGCACTTACGGCGCTTATCCGCAGTTCCCGCTCGTCGGCGGACTTCGCCCGATCGCCGACTCCGCAACGGAAATCAAGCAGTTCGTCGGCGAAGTTCTAGCGGAAACCGGTGCGGCGCAAGTAGATCTGGTCGGCCACTCCGAGGGCGGCTTCCAGTCCCTGTACGTCACGAAGACGCAAGGCATCGCGGACCGGATCGGCTCCGTGGTGTCGATCGCGCCGCCCACCCACGGCACCACGTTCGCCGGGCTGACGAAGCTGGCGTATCTGCTGGGAGTGCGCGACGAGGTCGGCAAGGCGCTCACCGCGTTCGGCTGCCCGGCTTGCGACAACCTGATCACCGACGGCAGCGCGGTCCAGACGCTCACGAACGGTCCCATCGCGCAGCCCGGCGTGCGCTACACAGTGCTGACCTCGCGGTTCGACGAACTCGTCACGCCCACCGAAACGTCGTTCGTGCGCGAGCCGGGCGTCACGAACGAATACGTCCAGGACACCTGCCCGTTCGACCCCGTCGGGCACATCGGCGAGGCCTACGACCTCAACGTCTGGAACCTGGTCACGAACGCGCTCGACCCCGCGCACGCCGAGAAATTCCTGTGCACCGCCGGATCTCCCGGCTGACAAACAACAAAAAACCCGGTGGTGCCAACAAAGCGGCACCACCGGGTTGAGCGCGCTCAGTACGCCAGGGTGAACCGCGAGCGCGAGTGCTTCGGCTCTTCGATCTCGTCCAGGAACGCGATCGCCAGGTCCGCACCGCTGATGTGCGACCGGCCGTCGGCGTCGCTGACCAGCACGTCGCCGCCGAGGCGGAACTTGCCGGTGCGCTCGCCGGGGATCCAGGAACCGAACTCGGCCGCCGGGCTGACGTAGAACCAGTCGATGTCGTCCGAAAGCTCGCGCAGCGCGTCCAGGACGAGGACGTGGCTGCCCGCCTCCGCCTTGTACTCCTCCGGGAACTCCGGGGTGTCGATCACGCGCGGCCCGTCCTCGCTGACCCGCAGCGAACCGGCGCCGCCGACGATCGCCAGCCGCGCGCCGTTCGCGCGGGCCGCTTCCACCAGCGTCGGCAGAGCGTCCACCAGGCGGCGGCCATCGTCGTCCGCGCGGCCCGGCGTCGCGATCACGAGCACATCCGCGCCCTTGGCCACCGAAGCGACGAATTCCGCGTCGTGCATCGACCCCGACCGCGCCTCCACACCAGAGGGCAAGCCCTCGGCCTTGCGCGCGACCCCGATGACGGAGTGCCCGCGCCGCAGCGCCTCGTCGGTGATCCGGCCGCCGGCGAATCCCGTTGCGCCGAACACCACCAGCTTGCTCATTTGCCGCTCCTCGAAAAGAAAGTCCGTCTCGTCGCAGCCGATGGTAAGGACCGGTCTTCGGCTACTTCAACGGAAGAAACGCACCCCGAGGTGAGCGTGCAGGTCAGCCGCCGAGCGCGGCGAACGCGGTGGTCAGTTTCGCCTTCACCGCGTTCGCGTCGACCGCCGACCGCACCTCGGCGACCGCCGTCGGCTTCGCCAGCACCTGGTAGCTCGCGGTGCGGTTGGGCAGGGTGAACTTGACCGAGCAGGACATCGTGATGGTCGCGTCCGCGGCGGCGTCGCCTTCCGTGGCGCAGGTTTGCGAGCCGAGCGAGTCCGCGCTGATCTCCACCGAGAGCTTGATGTGCACATTCGGCTTGGAACCCGGCTGATTGCCGACGACGCTGTTGGAAACGTCCACTGTGGTCTTGCAGGAACCGACGTAATCCTGGCAGTCGAGTTTGTCGTTGAGCACCGTGACGCTCGCCTGCGCGAGACCGTCGAACGGCTGCCCGATCGCGTCGACCGCCGCGTTGAAATCGGTGTGGAACTGCTTGATCTCCGCGGCACTGAGCGGCCGCACGCGGAACGCCGCACCCAGCTTCGGGCCGCCGCGCGGGTCGAGCAGCGCGGGCGCGAACCCGGCGACCCGGTGCGGTTCGGCGGTGGTCACCTGCAGCGCGCCGCCGAGGTCGTACACCTCGGTTCCGTCCTGGAGCTTCTGCTTCCGCGGAGCGCCGGAGCCGAGACCGCCGAGCGCCTTGCGCAGTTCGCCGGCGAGCTTCGGCGGGGCGAGCCGCGCGGCAGGGTCGACCGGCAGTTCGCTCCCGACGGTGTGCACCCATCCGCCGCCGAACTGGGTGCTGTTCTCCTCCAGCCCGTGCGACTTCCAGTAGTCCGCGTCCGCTGCCAGGTACAGCTGCCCGTCCGGTTCGGTGATCCGCACCGACTTGCCTTCCAGCGGCAGCGCGCCGAAGCCGTTGCCGTCGCGCGCGACGCGGTACGTCAGCGTCGCCGGGTTGCCGGCGCCGTCCTTCAACGTCGCGTCGTATTGCAGCGCCGGCGCCTGCTCCAGCGTCTGCAGCGCGGCGTCGACCGCCGTCTGCTGCTGTGCGCGCTGCTCGGCCAGCTGCCGGTCAGCATCGGACAGTCCCGCCGTGCCGGTCACCGCGACCTGGCAGCCCGCGAGAAGCCCACCCAGCAGCACCAGCGCTGTCGCAGTCCATCTAGCCCGCATGTCGGCCGCCCCTCTTTCGCGGGAATCATGCCACCCCCATGAGATCGACGGGCGGCACGGGAATTGTGTCGTCACCCACCCGCGAGGGGGAGCCTGGGCCGACCCGGTGCGCGCCAGGGCGGGCCGGCTGGTTTACACTTCTCGGGTTGTCTCGGCGAGGCGGGTGCGCCTGTAGGTGCCCGGCGTGATCGACGCGGCGGCTCGAGAAGCCCCGTGGTCATTTCGCGCCCGCAATCTCGCCGCCGTGCACAACCGCCCCCGAGCAGAGATCGACGATCCCCGCCGCCCCCTGCCGCACGTCGTGTGATTGAAGGAGTGCTACACCGTGTCCGAGGTACGTCTTTCCGTCGAACCGCGCACCGAGTTCGGAAAGGGTGCCGCCCGCCGCACCCGTCGCGCCGGCAAAATCCCCGCGGTGCTCTACGGGCACGGCTCGGACCCGCGGCACTTCGCGCTGCCGGCCATCGAGTTCGCCCGCGTCGTCCGCGAGAACGGCACCAACGCCGTCATCACGCTCGACCTGCAGGGCGAGAGCGAGCTGGCGCTGACCAAGACCATCGTGGTCCACCCGCTCAAGAACTACATCGAGCACGTCGACCTGCTGGTCGTCAAGCGCGGCGAGAAGGTCACCGTCGACGTCCCGGTCGTCGTCACCGGCACCGCGGGCCCGGGCACCCTGGTCGCCCAGGACCTCGACACGCTGCAGGTCGAGGTCGAGGCGCTGCACATCCCCGAGCAGTTCGAGGTCTCCGTCGAGGGCATCGAGGCCGGCACCCAGATCACCGCCGGCCAGGTCACCCTGCCCGCGGGCGCCGAGCTGGTCACCGACCCCGAGGCGCTCGTCGTCGCCGTCAACGAGGCCCCGCGCGGCTCCGCTGACGAGGACGCCGAAGCCGAGGAAGCTTCCACCGAAGCCGCCGAATAAGCTCTCTTTCGTGAGTGAAGACGTGCCAGGGGCCGGCGAGCAGATTCTGCTCGCCGGCCTTGGCAATCCCGGGCCGCAGTACGCCGGGAACCGGCACAACGTCGGGTTCATGGTGCTCGACGAACTGGCCGGCCGGATCGGCGGGAAGTTCAAGGCGCACCGCAGCGGGGCCGAGGTGCTCGAAGGCAGGCTGGCCGGCTCCCGCGTCGTGCTGGTGAAGCCGCGGTCGTTCATGAACCTCTCCGGCGGGCCGGTGGTCGGCGCGGCCCGGTTCTTCAAGGTCCCGCCGTCCGGCGTCGTGGTGGTGCACGACGAGCTGGACGTCGATTTCGGCGCGCTGAAGCTCAAGCTCGGCGGCGGCGACAACGGCCACAACGGACTGCGGTCCATCACCAAATCGCTCGGCACGCGCGACTACTACCGCGTGCGCTTCGGCATCGGGCGTCCGCCGGGCAGGCAGGATCCGGCGGATTTCGTGCTGAAGGATTTCTCGACGGTCGAGCGCAAGGAGCTCCCGTTCGAGATCGACCGGTGTGCGGACGCGACCGAGGCGTTGATTTCGCGGGGGCTGGCCGCGGCGCAGAACGCGTTCCACGCCGCCTGAAGCGCTTTGTCTGGTTCCACCCGAATGCGGCATTAAGGCCCGCTGCGTGCCGTTGTGCGTGTGGGTGAGCGGCTGTGGCCGTGCGTGATCGAATTCTCACTCGATGGGCGGCTTCTGTGCCCCTGATCGAGTCGTCCGGGCGGGTGCGGGCTTCCCGGGGTGGCCGGGACCGGTTAGGACGGGTTCAGGAGAACGCATCACCCCGACCCCTGAATCGGAGAATGATCCATGTCGTTTACCGCCGAGGATCTCGCTGAGGTCGCTTTCGGTAACGCCCCGATCGGCCGTCGCGGCTACGCCAAGCAGGAGGTCGACGACTTCGTGCGGCGGATCGCCAAGACGATCGCCGACGAGGACGATCTGACCGCGGCCGAGGTCCACCACGTGCTGTTCTCCAAGCCGTTGATCGGCAAGCGCGGGTATGACGAGCGCGAGGTCGACCAGTTCCTCGACGAGGCGGAGACGCAGCTGGCCGAACTGTCCGGACGACGGGCCCCGACGATCCCGGGAAGCCGGGACCACAGCGAGGCCACCGCGGGGCGCGCCTCCTGGCCCGTAGTCACCGAGGCGCCGGCCGAACGGCTGCCCGGCCGATAAGACCTAGACGCGAAGGCCGCTGCGATCCCTCGCAGCGGCCTTCGTCGTGTTCCGGCTCGGCAAAATCAACTGTCCGCGTTTTTAGCGATCTTTTCCGCGTACTGCACCGCGGTAGCCGCCCGCTTCACCTTGCCGGAAGGGGTCTTGGGCAAGCTCCCCGCAGGAAGCACCACCACGGCGAACGGACGCATGTCGACCGCGTCCCGGACCCTTGCCGCGATTTCCTTGAACAGGCGGGTTTCCTCGGCCGCGTCGCCGGCCAGTTTGGATTCCACGACCACGGCGAAGCGTTCGCGGCGGCTGCCCGCGTCCAGGCGGACCGCGACCGCGTTGCCCGCCCGGACGCCGTCCACCGAGCCGGCGGCGCGTTCGATGTCCGTCGGGTACAGGTTGCGGCCGCCCATGATGATGACGTCCTTGCGGCGGCCGCAGATCACGATCTGGCCGCCTGCCAGGTAGCCCAGGTCGCCGGTCTTCATCCAGCCGTCCGGGTCCTGGGTGTTCAGCGGGCCGTTGACGGTCAGGTAGCCGGGGGTCACGGCCTCGCCGCGCAGGCGGATCTCGCCGACCTGCCGTTCGCCCAGCACCGCACCGGATTCGTCCACGATGTCTGCTTCAAGGCCGTCCAGAGGGCGACCCAGCAGGGCGAACGAGCGGACCTCGTCCGTGCCGCGGCGGGGGTCGCCCTCGGGGACCGGCACCGCGCGGTTGTCGGCTTCCAGGGCGTCCGCCTCGACGACGTCCAGGGTGAGGCCGGTGAACAGCGGCGCGAACGAGACTGCCAGCGTCGCCTCCGCCATGCCGTAGGCGGGGAACACGCACTCGGGCGGCATGTTGAAGCGCTTTCCGGCGTCCACAAAGGTCTGCACGGCCGTTTCGTCGATCGGCTCCGCGCCGTTGAGGGCGATGCGCAGTTTCGACAGGTCGTAGGCGTTGTCGTCCTCGACCCGGGCCATGCGCTTGCCGACGATGGCGTACGCGAAGTTCGGCGCGGCCGTCGTGGTGCCGCCGTATTTGCTGATCAGCTGCGGCCAGATCAGCGGGCCGGTCAGGAATTCGACCGGGGTGATCTTGACCAGTTCCACGCCGAAGGTCATCGGCACGGTCAGGAAGCCGACCATGCCCATGTCGTGGAAGGTCGGCAGCCACGACACCATCACGTCGGTGTCGAACTCGAACTCCGCGCGGTCGACCATCGCCTTGACGTTGGTGTACAGGTTGCCGTAGGTGATCCGGACGGCCTTCGGCTCCGCGGTGGATCCGCTGGTCAGCTGCAGCAGCGCGGTGTCGCCCTCGTCGGTGTCCACGATCTCGGCCAGCGGTTCGGCGGCGGCCAGTTCGGAGATCAGCCGGTAGCTGATGCCCTTGCCCTCGAGCACCGGAGCGAGCTGGTCGAACGGTTCGCCCAGCACGACCAGCTCGGCCCCGATCATCTCGAGCACCTTCACCGTGTCCTCGGCCCATTCGGCGAGGTCGGTGCGCGGCGTCGGCTGGTGCAGCATCGTCACGCTGCCGCCGGTGAGCCACACCGCCTGCACAGTCGGCGCGATGAGCACCGGCGCGGCGGCCAGCACCGCCACCGCGCTTCCCGGCTTCAATCCGCCGCTGACCAGCCCGCCCGCGATCCGGCGCGCTTCGTCGTGCACCTGAGCCCAGGTCCGGCGCACCGGCTCCTTGGGCTCGCCGGTCACCATGCCGCGCCGTTGCCCCCGGTCCGCCGCAGTCCCGACGAGTGTGTCCACAAACCGACTCATGTGCGTCAGATTACTGTCCGGTTTTTCGCGGCCCGCCCGCGGCGGCGTGAACAGCGGATGTCCGAAGTCAGGCGGGTTGCGGACGCACCCGGTCCAGATACGCCAGCGGCAGCTCCTCGCGGGTCAGTTTCCGGAACTCCAGCGGGCCGGACGTGTAGGAATCTTCCGCGGTGATCAGGCCGTCCTCGTCGACCGGCCACACGATCAGCTGCCTGCTGACGTACAGGTAGTCCCCGTCGGCGTCGTCCGCCGGGAAACCCATCTGCCGCGCGGTCGCGCCTGGTAGGAGCATGTGCAGATCGCCCTCGGTGACCAGAGCATGATCGTCAACAATGAGGCGGTCCATCCGGTATTCGAGGTGGTTCGCCTTGCTCGCCACGAAAGCCGCGTAGTACTCGCGGACGCCGTCGTGGCCCTTCGGTCCGTTGTCGCCGCTCGCGCCCCAGAAGTGATACGCGGCGTCCTTGCTGACGGTCGCCATCAGGCGGTCGAGATCCGGCTCGGCCTCGGCCTTCATGTGCTCCAGGACGATGCCGAGCACCTGCCGGTGCCGGGGTTTCGTGGTCGTTTCGAGCCGCTGTTCGAGCATCTGCCAGGTGCGGGTGGGGTCGATCATGGGCGTCCCTCCGGGAAACGCGCGTCGTTGCGCGTGCTCGATCGTCGCTGGCGAGCCCCGGCGGGTCAGCCGACGCGCGTCGCCGGATCCGGCCGGTCCGCGCGACGGGCGTCGCCTACCCGACGTCGCCCAGCGTGCGATCCGACGTCACCAACCGCCGGGCGAGCAGCGCGAACGTCGCCTGGAACCGGTCCATCGCGTCTTCGAGCCGCCAGCCGGTCGCCGCTTCGATCCGGTCCAGGCGCGCGGCGACGGTGCTGTGGTGCAGGTTCAGCTCGGTCGCCGTCCGCCGGAGCGCGCCGAAAACGCAGTACGACTCCAGCGCTTCGACGTCGAGTGCGCCGCCGGGCGTGCGGGCGTGGGTTTCCAGCGCCGCGACGCCTGGGGTCGCGGCGAGCTGGGACGGCGGCAGTTCAGCAAGCAGGACAAGGACTCCGAGCGGTCCGTACGGAACGGCTCGGCGACCGAACACAGTGGACGAGGCGAACCGCAGCGCAGTGCGGGCTTGGTGCCACGACACGGGTGCGTCCGCTGCCGCGGCTGGCTCGCCGATGCCGATCCAGATGTCCACGGCTCGGTCCAGCCCGGTCGAGGCGGGATGGCGGGCGGCGAGGTCGTCGTGCAGGTGTCCGGCCAATTCCCGAGGTGCCGGGCCGCCTTGGGTCAGTGCGAGAGTCAGGCGGCCCAGCCGGTGATGGTGCAGCCGACCGGCTCCGGCGCGGGCAAGCGCGTCGAGGCCGTCTTCCGGGGCACCGGCGAGGACGAGCGCGGTGACCGGCTGGTCGAGGTCGTAGCCGAGCAAGTGCAGGGCGCGCAAGCGATCCCGGCGTTGTTCTCGGGACGACACGGCGATCTCCAGCAGGCCGGGTTCGCCGAGCCGGAGCGGTGAACTGGACCTGGTGGCGCGCAGGGCTCGGCGGAGCTGGTCGAGCAGGACGACGTCGAGCGGATGTGGCGCTGAGCGGTCGATCCGGACGTCGTCCAGTGGTGGCCCGGAAACCGGCGAGCCCGCGCCGTCGAACCAGACGGATTCCCCGTCGATAGCAGCACCGACCGGACAGCCCGCGACGAGCGCCGCCGACCGGACCACCGCGTCGGGCGCGAGGCCGGTCAGCGCGTCGAAATGCGCGATCAGCCGCAGCACCGACGTGGTGTCGGCGCGCAGCATCGACAGCCGCGGAACGTCGTCGTCCATCCGCCGATTGTCACTCGGCGAGTTCGGACGTCTCCAGCCACCGCGCCTCGACGTCGTCCTTCTCCGCCAGGACGGCCTTCAGGTCGGTGTTCAGCTCGATCAGCTTCTCCGGGTCGGTGGCCGCCTCCGCCAGTGCGGCGTGCAGTTTCTCTTCCCGCTTCGCGAGCTGGTCCAGCTTCCGCTCCAACCGGCCCAATTCCTTTTGCGCCGCACGGGTTTCCGCCGCGCTGCGCTTGGCCTCGGTCTTCTCCGCGGCCGGTGCTTCGCGACGCGGCGCGGCTTCCTTCGCGCGGGCGCGGCGCTGCAGGTATTCCTCGATGCCGCCCGGCAGGTGCGTGACCTTGCCGTCGCCGAGGAGCGCGTACGTGGCGTCGCAGACCCGCTCGACCAGGTACCGGTCGTGCGAGACCACCACCATCGTGCCCGGCCAGCCGTCGAGCAGGTCTTCGAGCTGCTGCAGGGTGTCGATGTCCAGGTCGTTCGTCGGCTCGTCCAGCAGCAGCACGTTCGGCTCGGCCATCAGCAACCGGCACAGCTGCAGCCGGCGGCGTTCGCCGCCGGAGAGGTCGCCGACCGGCGTCCACTGGCGGGCGGCCGGGAAGCCGAGCTTCTCGCCGAGCTGCGACGCGGTCATCTCCTGCTTGCCGAACACGACGCGGCCCGAGATCTGCTCGATCGCTTGCAGCACCCGGAGATCCGCGGGCAGATCGTCGAGTTCCTGGCGCAGGTGCGCGAGCGCGACCGTCTTGCCCTGCACGCGCCGTCCGGTCGGCGATTCGACGTCGCCGCCCAGCAGTTTCAGCAGTGTGGTCTTGCCGGAGCCGTTCACGCCGACGAGACCGATCCGGTCACCGGGGCCGATCCGCCACGTGACGTGGTCGAGCAGCGTCCGGTCGCCGACCCGCAGCGATGCGTCTTCCAGCTCCAGCACGGTCTTGCCTAGCCGGCGCTTCGCGAACGCCATCAGCTCCACGGAATCGCGCAGCGGCGGCACATCCGCGATCAACGCTTCGGCGGCCTCGACGCGGTAGCGCGGCTTCGACGAACGCGCCTGCGGGCCACGCCGCAGCCACGCCAATTCCTTGCGTGCCAGGTTCTGCCGCTTCTCCTCCGCGGTCGCGGCGAGGCGGGCGCGTTCGGCGCGCGCGAAAATCCAGTCGGCGTAACCGCCTTCGTACTGCTCGACCCGGCCGTTCGCGACCTCCCAGGTGAGGCTCGCGACGGTGTCGAGGAACCACCGGTCGTGCGTCACGACCACGACCGCGATCCGGCGGCCCAGCAGGTGATCGGCGAGCCAGCGCACGCCTTCGACGTCGAGGTGGTTAGTGGGCTCGTCGAGCACCACCAGGTCCAGCTCGCCGGTCAGCGCGGCGGCCAGCGCTACGCGACGGCGTTCGCCGCCGGACAGGTTCGCGGTCGGGGTGTCGAGACCGATCGCGGTGATGCCCAGTCCGTCCACAATGGACCGGACACGCGCGTCGGCAGCCCATTCGTGCTCGGCTCCGTAGCGCTGCAGCACCACATCGCCGACCGTGCTGCCCGCCGGCAGTTCCGTGCGCTGGGTGACGACGGCCATCCGCAGGTCGCGCACCTGGCTCACCCGGCCGGAATCCGGCTCGCTCAGTCCGGAAAGGACTTCGAGCAGCGTCGTCTTGCCGCCGCCGTTGAGCCCGACGACGCCGATGCGCTGCCCCTCGGCGACGCCGAGGGAAACGTTGTCCAGCAACGGCTTCACGCCGTAGGACTTGCTCACCGATTCCAGGTTGACCAGGTTGGCCATCCGGATCCTTTCCACTGTGGACTGTTGATTCAAGCTGGGTTTCAGGCGTGCACGCGCGGCGGCGCGTTGCGCGGCGCGTCGTCGCCGCCGACCACCCGCGCACCGGGCACCGGGCCATGCGCGACCCGGACCGTCCGGCACACTCCCGCGCCGGACAGCTCCGCGGCCACCTCGACCGCGGTTTCCGCGTCGGAGCACAGGAAGGCACAGGTCGGCCCGGAGCCGGACACGCATCCGGCCAGCGCGCCCGCGTTCACTCCGGCGCGCAGCGTGCGGCGCAAACCGGGCCGCAGCGACACCGCGGCCGCCTGCAAGTCATTGCCGAGCAGCAGGGCGAGCTGGCGAGGATCCCCCGACGCGAGCGCCTCCACGACCGGAGTGTGCGACCCGATCCGCGGCGGCTTCCCGTCGGCACGCAGCCGGTCGAGCTCGCCGAACACCTTGGGGGTGGACAGGCCTTCCTCGTCGAAGGCGAGCACCCAGTGGAACGTGTGCCGCGCGAGCACCGGCACGAGCTGCTCGCCGCGGCCGGTGCCGAGCGCAGTGCCGCCGTAGAGCGCGAAGGGCACGTCGCTGCCCAGGCTCCCGGCGATGGTGGCCAGCTCGTCGCGGGTGATGTCGAGCTTCCACAGCGACGAGAGCCCGACCAGCGCCGCCGCCGCGTCCGCGCTCCCGCCCGCCATGCCGCCGGCGACCGGAATGCCCTTGCGCAGCACGATTCGCACCTTCGGCGCATCCGCGTCCGGCCGTCCGGAGTAGGAGGCCAGCTCGCACGCCGCGCGCCAGGCGAGGTTGGTGCCGTCGGTGGGCACCGTGCGCTCCCCCTCGCCGTACACCTCAAGCCCAGGCTCGTCGGCGGCCGCGACGGTCACCTCGTCGGTGAGCGAAAGCGCCTGGAAGACAGTGACCAGCTCGTGAAACCCGTCCGCCCGCAGGTCCCCCACGGCCAGGTGCAGGTTGACCTTGGCCGGGACCCGGACGGTGACTGGAGGCGGAACGACTGCGAGCACCCGTCCAGCCTACGTGGCACCGCCCCGCCAAGGCTCACCAGGAGAAAAACCCGCCCAGATTTCACGACGGACTTCAGGACACCCGTCCCAACAGTCCGGACACACGCCCCAAAAAACTGGCCCCAGTGACAACTCCGCGACAGCGAATGCCACACCCACGAACGCCGCACCCTTCCCCCGCGCCACCCCCACAGACCTCTGGACCGCGCCCGCGCAGATCATCCCCACGCCGCAGATCGCAGTCAGTGGCGATGGCGATGGCGATGGCGGTCTCGCACGCGGAGCGTGCTGGCGGTGGCGGTGGCGAAAAATCAACCACCTCACAAAAACCCTCAAGGCGGATCGGGACCACAACGCGGGATCGCGCCGACGTTTGGGGGCTGCCCGGCGTGACAGGCCGAAGGCCCCCCCCGCCCGGCCCCCCCCCAAACACCGCCAAAAAACAGTAGAGTATAAAAAAAAGAAGGAGGCCCCCGAA